>DATBVZ010000086.1:0-10824 GCA_036515095.1 Cyclobacteriaceae bacterium
CCACCAGTCCTCAACGGCAAACTGGACAATATGAAATGTTCCGCCGGGATCTACGAAATAGGCCCGAAGGCACCCGTTGATCACATAGTTCTCGTACCTGCATACATCTCCAGCCTGAACAACAAATTGACGCTTAAGAAACCTGCGGTACCGTAATAAAGAGATGAAATACTGCTCCTCTTCGCTCGTGAGATCAATATACCGGGCCACATAGGATAAAATACGGGCGTGCGTGCTCTCCATAGTAAATAGTAAGACTAAGTTAAGAAGAGGGAAACGATTGCGGATGACTACACCGATTGCGTTTTGTAGAACCCGGAGAAAATGTACCGGGAACAGGCAGTCAGACAGTCAGCACGTTAACGTTTGTTAGGCTCCTGATTCGAAGTAAAAGTAATTTATGCAAAATACAGAACGGGCACGACATGGAAAATTCTGTAATTAATTGGATAGCCGGCGCGAAAAATGCCACGCAATGGTCAACAAAATTGAAGCGACAGACGTTTATAAGCCTTCGGAGTGGCATGACTTATGGGAAAAATCCTGAAGTTCATTTCACGGATAAACTTTACCTGAGCTTGAGTTCTGCCTGAGTCAGCATGAGCTGTGGGATTTTTACAAAGCGCAACGACTATGAATCTGACCGATACCCTCATTCCGATATACAATCTTCGCAAATGCACCGGGGCAACCGACTTTGCAATTGTCCGGGTTGATCCCTTTGAGATATTAGGCAAGCTTCAGGTTCCCCATCGTCAGGAAGGCTACAGCGCCAACCTGCTGATCCAGGGGCGCGTTACCAAATTCATTGATTTTGAGCGATATACGATTGAGGCTCCGGCATTTTTCTCTGCTGGTCCGGAACAGGTACACCAATATGATGAGGCGGAGAACGCTGAATTGATCTGCATTTCTTTCAGCCGGGATTTTTTGATCAACGAAATGCAGGGCTGGGTAGCTTGCTGGGAATGCATGTTCAACCAGGTCGTGATGAACATTGACAAAGCGTCTATGCTGGAGCTGCTGACTTACGCAGGATTGATGCTTGATGAATTCAATAACGACAAACCCAAAAAGGACGTCATCATCCGTAACCTGCTGAATGCCTTTATCATAAGTACCGCACGCATCTTCAAGACGCCGCTTTCGGTGATGCACATGGATGCCTCTTATAACAAATTGGTTCAGCAGTTCAAGAACCACGTCGATAGCCACTTCCGCACGATCGCCCAGGTCGCAAAGTACGCGGATATGCTATACGTTACCCCCGGGCATCTCAACGATGTGATCAAAGCGACGGTAGGCAAAACGGCCAAGCAGATCATCGATGAAAAGCGCATCATGGAGGCAAAACGTTTACTCTTCTGGGGAGATTACAACCTGAAAGAGATTGCCGCGCTGCTGAATTTCGAGAACGATTCCTATTTTAATCGTTATTTCAAAAAACACACGGGCCACACGCCGGCATTGTTTCAACGTGCCATCCGGGATAAGTACAATTAATACCCGGATAAGTTACGTTATTCAACGGCGTTCCAGCCTAACATTATTCCAATCTTCACGTTTTGTCAATCAGGGAAAGCACCCGGGGCCTTTTTAGGAAGGCTTATTTTTCACATAGCCCTGACAAGATGGACCTGGTATGTAAACAATGCTCCTTATTTCCAGGGGTGAATTATAAGCGACAATCACCCTGGATGCCGAATACAGGAAATCATTCGCTGAATGGATGTCGTGAACAGGCGTTGATTAGTTGACTGCGACCACTGACAATCAACGCAGCAATGGGCAAAAAAAAATAGTTCATTCGATAAGAAGCTGAAAAATGAAAACAAACAGATCACTCAGGCAATATTTTGGAGAGAATTGCGTCCGGAGACGTATCCCGGATAATACCCGGTAAGAAAGTTGCCTCCGTTTTAACCAACTAAACTATTTTAAAAAATCGAGACGTATGAAAACACTGAATAACAAAAGATTGACAATACATACACTGATGGGTCTGGGTGCGTTGGGACTGATAGTCTTACTTGACAACTGTACGCCTTCCTCCGGAGGAAGCGCTGGCTATCAGCAGCAGACGCAGGTACTGCCGGTTGTAACGGTCAGCAGCGCCCCAGCCACAACCTTTGAGGAATTCTCTGCTTCCCTGGAAGGAAGCAAGGATATAGAGATCAGGGCGCAAGTGGACGGCTACCTTGACAGGATCTATGTGGATGAAGGAGCGCACGTCAGGAAGGGGCAGACGCTGTTCCAGATCAACGACCAGCCTTACCGTGAACAACTGAACAATGCGCAGGCAAACCTGGCGGCCGCGAAGGCAAACCTTGCCAACGCCGGGATCAATGTGTCGAAGCTGACCCCGCTTGTCGAGAACAATGTTGTCTCCGACATTCAGTTGAGGGCCGCACAAGCCGCTTACGAGGCTGCCCAGGCAAGCGTGACGCAGGCAGAGGCGATGGTTGGATCGGCACAGATCAATCTTGGTTATACTACCATCAAATCTCCGGTCGACGGCTATATCGGAAGGATCCCGGTTGAGCCGGGGAGCCTGGTAGGTACCTCCACTGCAGCACCGTTGACTGTTCTTTCAGAGATAGACGAGATCCACGCATACTTTTCTTTCAGCGAACGCGAATTCCTGGAGTTCATCAGCCGGTTTGAAGGCAACACGGTGCAGGAAAAGATCAACCGGATGCCTCCGGTAGAATTAATACTCGCCGATAACACGGTATATCCGTATAAGGGTAAAGTGGAAACAGTTTCCGGGCAATTCGATAGCAATACGGGCGCGATCAGTTTCAGGGCCACCTTCGGAAACAAAAATGGTTTGCTGCGCTCAGGAAATACCGGAAGGATCCGGATCCCTACCGCCATACAATCGGCGCTGATCATTCCACAGGAAGCAACGTTTGAATTGCAGGACAAGATATTTGTCTTCGCCCTGGGGGACAGCAACAAGGTAGTCAGCACGCACATTCAGGTGAAAGGCAACATGGACAACTTTTATCTGGTGGAAAAAGGGCTGAAGCCTGGCGACAAGATCGTTTTCGCCGGCCTTGACCGCCTGAGCGACGGTGCCGTTATCCAACCACAACTGATCTCAATGGATAGTCTCCTGAATCAATAACATATACGTAAACATACGCGCGAAGGCACAGGTGAATTCCCGGAAAGAAACCCCTAAAGGTTCAGCTTCCGGCACCGGGTGGCAATTTCGTGCCTCAACAGACTGAACTCATGCTAAGAAAATTCATTGAAAGACCGGTACTATCAACGGTCGTATCCATCATACTTACGTTACTGGGACTGATATCCTTATTCACGCTGCCCATAACGCTATTCCCGGACATCGCGCCTCCAACCGTTCAGGTGACAGCACTTTATCCCGGAGCAAATGCCGAGGTGGTGGCAAGAGCAGTGGCAACACCCCTGGAAGAGGCCATTAACGGGGTGGAGGATATGACCTATATGACATCCACGTCGAGCAACGACGGGACAATGACCCTCAACGTATTCTTCCGGGTTGGCACTGATCCGGACCTGGCTTCCGTCAACGTTCAGAACCGGGTAGCCAAGGCGGTGAGCCTTCTGCCGCAGGAAGCAGTGCAGGCCGGGATTACCACCCAAAAGCAGCAAAACAGTATGATCATGGTGCCGCTGATCTACAGTACGGACAGCGCTTTTGATGAGACCTTCCTGCAGAATTATGCCAAGATCAATATCATCCCTGAACTCCAGCGAGTTCCGGGTGTGGGGCAGGCCATGGTATTCGGCTCGAAAGACTACTCCATGCGGATATGGTTGAATCCGGACCGTCTTACCGCAAATAACCTGTCGCCTCAGGAGGTGCTTGATGCCATCAAAGACCAGAACCTTGAGGCAGCCCCCGGAAGATTCGGTCAGAGCAGTACCGCTTCGTTCGAATATGTACTCAAGTACAAAGGGAAGTTATCGAAGAACGATGATTACGAAAACATCATACTCAAGTCTGCACCTGACGGATCCGCAGTCCGGCTGAAAGACGTAGCCCGCGTGGAGTTTGGCGCATACGCCTATAGTGCCGACACACAAATTGCCGGAAGACCGGGCATTGGTATAGCGCTCTTTCAAACACCGGGTTCAAATGCCAACGATATCTTGACGGCCGCGGAAGAAGTGATGAAGAAGGCAGAAGCTTCCTTCCCCAGGGGAATTGAGTACTTTACGATGTTCAGCGCCAAGGAATTTCTGGACGAGTCTATTGCCCAGGTTGAAGAGACACTGATCATTGCTTTTATACTGGTGTTCCTGGTGGTGTATGTATTCCTCCAGGATCTGCGATCAACGCTCATCCCGGCCATAGCCGTACCCGTTGCCATCATAGGCACATTTTTCTTCCTGCAGGTGTTCGGATTTACGATCAATCTGCTGACACTCTTCGCACTGGTACTTGCCATCGGCATCGTGGTGGATGACGCCATCGTGGTGGTGGAGGCAGTACACTCCAAGATGGAGCGGACCCGCCTGCCAGCCAAAGAGGCAACCATAGAATCCATGAAAGAAATATCCGGCGCGATCATTTCGATAACGATGGTTATGGCCGCTGTATTTATACCGGTGGGTTTCATGGAGGGCCCGGCAGGTGTGTTCTACCGCCAGTTTGCTTTTGCCCTGGCCATAGCCATCCTGATCTCCGCCGTGAATGCGTTAACGCTGAGTCCCGCACTGTGCGCACTGCTCCTGAAGAATCCTCATGAAGGCGGAAATGAAGAGCAGGCCAGAAGTGGATTCGGAAAGCGGTTCTTCAAGGCATTTAACGCAGGATTCAGCGCAACGACAGACCGCTACGTCAGTGCCGTAAAGTTCCTCATCAACCGGAAGTGGATCGCGGTGGGTGGTCTCGCCCTTGTGCTGGCAGTCACCGTCCTGATGGCAGGAAACTCACCGACTGGTTTTATTCCCACCGAAGATCAGGGATTCATTGTATATTCCGTTAACCTGCCACCAGGTGCATCCCTTGACCGGACACAGAAGGTAATGGACAAGATTGATACGATCCTTGGTGGCGTAGAAGCAGTGGAAAGGCGTGCATCAATCACCGGATTGAACATTGTCGCCAATGCGAACAGCTCGAATTACGGAGTGGGATTCATCCGGATGAAACCTCACGGAGCAAGAGGTCCCGTCAACAACATCAATGCAATCATAGGGTTGATCAATCAAAAACTGAGCGTCATCAAGGAAGCCAGCATATTCCTGTTCCAGTTTCCAACCGTTCAGGGTTTCGGTAATACCAGCGGATTTGAGTTTATCATTCAGGACCGCACCGGCGGACCACTTGACAAATTAGCGCAGACATCCTACGGTTTCATCGGCGAACTGATGAAGCGCGAAGAAATAGCGTATGCCTTCACCACATTCAACACCGGCAATCCGCAGTATATGCTTGACGTCAATGAAGCCAAAGCAAAGCAGCTGGGGATATCGGTGAGTGATCTGATGCAAACGCTTCAGGTATATTACGGCAGCAGCTTTGCATCGGATTTTAACCGGTTTGGGAAATTCTACCGGGTGATCGTGCAGGCGGACATCCCCTACCGCGCGCATCCGTCTTCGCTGAATAACATATTTGTCAAGAACAATCGTGGCGAAATGGTGCCGGTGACTTCCGTGGTGTCGCTGGAAAAGGTTTATGGCCCTGAAACCGTGACGAGGAACAACCTGTTCAATGCGGTGACGATAAACGGCGTACCGAAGCCCGGCTACAGTTCGGGGGATGCGATCAAAGCCATCGAGGAGGTTGCCGCTATCTATTTGCCAAGAGGATATTCTTACGAATGGTCCGGTATGACCAGGGAAGAAATTGGCGCCGGCTCTCAGACCAGCCTGATATTCATCCTCAGTCTGATTTTTGTTTACTTCCTGTTGGCGGCCCAATACGAAAGCTACATCCTGCCCCTCGCTGTCATCCTGACTGTGCCGGCGGGTATACTCGGCGTATTTGCTTTCACGTCCGTTACCGGAATCGAGAACAACATCTACGTACAGGTCGGCCTTATCATGCTGATCGGGTTGCTGGCAAAAAATGCTATCCTGATCGTAGAGTTTGCAGTCCAAAGGCGAAGAGCAGGGCTTGGATTGGTGGCGTCTGCGCTGGAAGCATCCAAACTTCGCCTGCGACCAATCCTGATGACTTCCTTCGCCTTCATCGTCGGACTTCTACCCCTTACGTGGGCAACCGGCGGATCGTCACTAGGCAACCGCTCCATTGGTACGGGCGCATTGGGAGGAATGCTTACCGGGGTCATACTGGGCGTATTTGTGATACCTGTGCTTTTCGTAGGTTTTCAATACCTGCAGGAAAGGGTCAGGAGCGGCGTCAAATCAACTGCTATTGCTGGCCAGTCCATCTGAAATTCTAATCGTTCGAACACATGAAAAAGAGACACATATATTATAGTGCAGTTATCGGTTTGGTGGCGACAGCGCTGCTTGGATGCTCAGCCGGGCGCAACTACACACGACCCGACATGGCGGTTCCCACGGCCTACGACGCGGCACCCTCCTCGCCCGACAGCAGCATAGCGCATCAATCATGGAGGGATTTCTTCGGGGATACAACACTGCAGCGGCTGATCGACCGGGCATTGAAGAACAACTTTGATCTCCGCCTTGCCCTCAGGCGCGTGGAGATTTATCAATCGTTTGCGAAGCAGGCAAAAGCGGCCTGGCTTCCGGCGATTCAGGTACAGGCATCGGCCTCGACCAACAATCCGTCGGAGAACAGTCTCAATGGGATCAGCCTCAGCAATTTTCTGGGAATGAACCACCTGGAAGATTATACCCTCGGTGCAGCTATTTCCTGGGAGATCGATGTGTGGGGAAAGATCCGCCGGCAGAAAGAAGCGGCCCTCGCCGACTATCTCCAAACTTTTGAAGCCGGCCGGGCGGTTCAGACCGGCGTGGTGGCACAGGTGGCCGACGGTTATTTCAACCTGTTGATGATGGACGCCCAACTCGCCATCGCAAGGCGTAATGTGCTGTTAAGCGACAGCATTGTGCAGATGATACAATTGCAGAAGACGGCAGGCGAGGTCACTGAACTTGCCGTCCAGCAGGCGGTGGCGCAGAAGCAGAATGCGACGCTGCTGATTCCGCAGCTGGAACAGGCTATCGCCATTCAGGAGAATGGGCTCCGGCTACTGCTTGGGGACTGGCCCGGTGTAATTAACCGCTCCACTGCGTTGGATGACATTCCCGCCGACAGCGTGTTTGCAACCGGAGTCCCGGCTGACCTTCTCACATTACGGCCGGATGTGCGCGCAAGCGAAATGGCGCTTAAAGCCGCCAATGCGCGTGTCGGTGTGGCGCAAGGGAATATGTATCCCTCTCTTGCGATTACCGCTTCCGGGGGCTTGAATGCCTTCGAAGCAAGTAACTGGTTCACCATGCCCGCGTCTTTGTTTGGCGTTGCCGCGGGGGGTTTAACGCAACCGGTATTCGAAAGGCGGGCGCTGAAAACCCGGTTGGAGGTAGCACGAACAGAGCGGGAACAACGTGTGATCGAATTCCGGGCTACCGTGACCGGGGCAGTCCACGAGGTGACCAATGCCCTCGTGAAAATAGAAAAAGCGAGAACCGAGCAGGAAGTAGCCACCGAGCGTGTTGAGACCCTTCAACAGGCCGTCCGGAATGCTCAACTGTTGTTCAGAAGCGGCATGGCCAATTACCTGGAAGTGATCTCCGCACAAAGCAGTGCACTGCAGGCTGAACTTGACAAAGCGCTGATCACCCGCCTGCAGCTCAGCGCCCAGCTTGAGTTGTACCATTCACTGGGCGGTGGATGGATGTGATTAGTCCCCCTTCAGTTTTTGTTCCAACCATGCATTCACCTTTTCCCGCTGTTCCGGGTAAGTCCAATGCCCGGTGTCCAGCGCCAGGAACAATTCCCTCGGGGCAGTGATCACATTGTATGCGGCATACATGGATGTGGGCGGACAGGTTTCATCATTGAAACCCCAGGAGTACAAACCGGGAATGGTTAACTGCCTCGCGAAGTTGACAACATCATAATAACCGCATGTCTCAAGTTTGGCGCTCGTGTTGTTACCATCCAGGTTGTTCCTGTCAAATAAATGCGGCCAGCCTCCTGCCCTGCCCTCGAGGTAGCCTGTAACATCGCTTAACGCCGGGTAAAAGGCGGCGAGATACTTTACACGCGGATCGAGCCCGGCGGTAATGATCGAAAGCGCGCCTCCCTGACTTCCCCCTGTGACGGCGAGATTCGAACCGTCAAATTGGGGAAGGCTGATCAGAAAATCATTGGCACGAACACAGCCCATGTACACCCGCTTGTAGTAATACCGGTCCTTGTCGTCGAGGTTATAGGTGTAATACCGGTTGAGCGCGCCACTCCCCAGAGAATTGTAAACCAGGGGCTCCATCGTGACCGGGATCCCATGAATACCTATTTCCAAAGTGATTATACCCTTCTCAGCCATGCTGACATCCCCGCCGTATGGACGCACACCGGCGCCGGGCACCCTCAGCAGCGCCGGATATTTCCCCTCTTTTTTAGGAATGCAAAGTATGCCGTAAAACCTCGATCCAAGCCTGAAGTTCTGAAGATTGACGTGATAGACATTTACGGTTTCGGTACAACGATCCGGCAACAGTGTCATCCGGGCGTCCATCGGTATGCCCGCAAGATCGTTCCTTGCCTGATCCCAGAATTCAACAAAGTCATCCGGATTCTTTACCGTTGGCCTGATCGCAAGCGGATCAAATCCCGCAGTTGCCAGTCCGCGGTATTCCCTTCCGTCAACCACAGCCCGTACAACGCAACGAAGAAAACCGGGAGACTTCAATGTCCCTCCTTCGACCGTCAGGGTGCCTTTCTTCAGCATCACATTCTCCTTGCTGGCAGACGGCTCCATTTTTTCGGGGCCGATTTCGTAACTGACCATGACATCACTAAGGTGATTTCCATCTTTCAACACCATGATATTGAATTTCACCTTCTCGCCGGGTTTGTACGTCCAGTCCGTGCGATCCATACCCAAAACAACTTTTACCAATTGGCCGGCCGGCTGACCAGCGAGTTCGCGGCTGATGAACGGGACGATCAGGAGAAGGAGAAAGAGAATCCTTTTTTTCATACTTGTCTGTTTTTTGGATTTAACTATTGGGCTTGTGGCAAACGAATTCCTTGAGTGAAGCAGGCGTTATCAATACCATCGCTCCCGCAACAGCGCGTCCCCGGTTCGGCTTGAATTTAAAAAAAAGCGGAACATAACCATTGGCTTATTCACATGACTGGCAAATTGTTCAGCCTGTAGTATAGCTCCCAACCGGTGTCCGTTAATCCGTAAAGGCAGCAGCAGGCTTGCTCGCAGGGCATCCCGGTCAGGACAGCGCAGGACTATTTTTCACACGGTTTCCGTTTACTTACCATTAGATCCGCGAAGCTGCTATGAAGAATTGCGTGAAAATGATCATCGCCCTTAGCCTGATTGTAGTGCCCGGATGCGGCAACAATGAAGACCAGGAAGCCAGCTATACCCTGGAGGTGACGGATGGTTCAGGGAGCGGAAATTACCCGGCCGGCCAGGTCATTACCGTAAGCGCAAACCCGGCTCCGGAAGGACAGGAATTCGATCGGTGGACGGGTGATGCAGCCCTTTTGGAGAATGACAAGGACATGGTGACAACGCTCAATATGCCGTCAAGGGATGTTCAGGTAACAGGAACATACAAGACCATTGACCTTGGAGATCCGGTAACGCTGACTATCGACCCGAGCACCACGTACCAAACGATCGATGGCTTCGGATTTTTTGGCGCATACGACGTATGGTGGGGAAGCTCCGGCAATATGTGGAACGACGCGTGGGGAGAAATGGTAATCAGCGACCTCGGCATTACGATCTGGCGCAATGAATACTTTCCGCCTGCCACGCCCGGGGCACAGCAGGATGCAGACTGGACAAAACAGAAACCCGTGGTGGAGGGCCTGAAAGCCGAGGCGGACCAGCATGGTGTAGACCTGAAATTCATCTTCACCGTTTGGAGCCCCCCTGCCGACTTAAAGTGGCAGTCCAGTTTCTCCTGGCCCGGCGACGAGAATGCCACCCGCAACGAAGGACCCGTCTCCACAAAGAATGGCGGTACCCTTAACCCCAACAAATACAACGAATACGCAGACTGGCTGAGGGAAGGCATCCTTCTGTACAAAGATGCCGGTATTGATTTATACGCACTAAGCCTGCAGAATGAACTCATGTTCACGCAGACTTTCAACTCATGCACCTATACGTTTGAATGGTACAATGACTTGCTGAAAGGTGTAGTACCAGTGATCAAAGACGACTATCCTTCGGTGAAGATATTCGGTTCGGAAAACATGCTTGACATGGAAGGAGCTACCATAAACTGGCCCTACTTTTATCACAGTAACGTGAAAGCCGACCCGGAGGCCAGCGCCAATCTCGACATCCTTGCCGTTCATGGCTATAACGATGGCCTGGCACCAACCAGCGGTTCGGGACTTGCAGAGCGCTGGACCAACCACCTCGAACAATTTTCCGAACCAATGGACAAAGTGACCTGGATGACCGAGACATCTGGCTATTCGGACGTCTGGCTGGGTGATTCCTCCACGCCGGGCGCACTTAGCCTTGCTCAGGATATTCACTCCGGACTTTACTACGGCAACATAAGCGCCTGGGTATGGTGGCAGGGAAGCCAATTGGATGGCATCGGGGAATTCAACCTTATGGACGGGACGACCGCAGGCAAAAAGTATTACGCCTCCAAACATTATTACCGGTACATCCGGCCCGG
>DATBVZ010000087.1:0-2224 GCA_036515095.1 Cyclobacteriaceae bacterium
TACCCCCTTCTTTAAAGGCATATACGACTGATCCGAAAGGAAGGGTTCAGGGTCAGTAGTACAGGCAACAGGTATGCCGATCGCAGCCAACACGAGAAAGTTAAAAAATCGCCTCAAGTTCACCTTGTTTTTCTTAAATCCCGGTGCGAAATAGCAAGTAAACAAAATCCGGCCAATTTTCTTCTATAACGTCGCCATGGCGCTAAAAACACTGGTCAAAGTAGGAAATATTTCAAATTTGAGTGATGCGCGCTACTGCGCTGGAATGGGCGTAGATATGCTCGGTTATACGGCTGTCCCCGGCCGTGACCGATACATTCCCTCCCTCCTGCATCAGGAGATACGGGGATGGATCTCCGGGCCATCGACAGTGGTAGAACTCTATGGACTTGCCCGTGCGGCAGACCTGGCCGGCATCCTTGAAGAATACCAGCCCGACTACCTTGAAGGAGATGTTGCCCTTCTCCCGTTACTTACCGGCTACCCTCCTGTTCCGCTGATCATTACCATCGAAACCGATGCTGATCTGAAAAAGATCGCAGGCTGGAAAGACCGCATCCGGTACCTGCAGGTAAAGGAATCCCAACGCCAGATCATTCAGGAAGCGGGCAACGACTATGACGTGTTGTTACTCCTTCAATCGGGAGAGCAGATTCAAACCATTCTTGACACACTCCCCATCCGCGGCATCGCACTCATCGGCAGCGCCGAAATTCGCCCGGGATATAAAGAGTACGACGACCTGGCCCTGGTGCTGGAGCAACTGGAGGAATAATGTGTTGACGTGTTGATGTGCTTATGTGCTCAGGTTGGCTACCAGAAAGACAAGGTATAAAGTAACTATGCCTAACACATCAATACACCCAACATAAACACGTAAACACATAAATACATAAACACATAAATACCTCAACACATCAACACTTTCCCCTCCACCTGAACCTGAGGTACTTGATCGTCTCGCCCTTGCTGGCGAATTTCTGTTCGTAGTTGGTTTTGATATCGAAGCATTCATGCCGGAGCGATGAGCCGTACACATCGCGGGTAAAAACGAGGTCTTCTATGTCGTCCCTTTCTTTAAGTACATCCAGCGTGTACTCATACAAAATGGTATTGTCGGTTTTCAAGCGGAGATATCCACCGGGCTTTAGCAGTCTCCTGAAAATTTCCAGGTATCTCGGACTGGTGAGCCGGCGCTTGGCATCGCGTTTGCGCGGGCGGGGGTCAGGAAAAACAAGCCAGATCTCATCGACCTCATCCTCAACAAAAAAATTCTCGATAAGCAATATCTGGGTTCTCAAAAAGACGGCGTTACCGAGACCTTGCTCTTCAGCCAGCGTACTTCCCTTCCATATCCGTTCGCCTTTAATGTCGACGCCAATAAAATTCCTGCCAGGGAATAGTCCGGCAAGCCCGACCGTATACTCACCCCTTCCACACGCCAACTCCAGGGTAATGGGATTATCATTGGCAAACACCAACGATTTCCAATGTCCCTTTACCGTTTTATATACCGCCTTTGAAGGCTCAACTACATTTCTCCTGCCTTCAATAACTTTGAATCGTTCCAGTTTTCTCTTCATAGATCTTCAATCTCTGCAACAACGAACGTGCTGCCACCGATAAAAACAAAATCGCGTTCAGCAGCTTCGTTCAGCGCCTGGTGCATGGCTTCATTGACATCGTGGATGACCACTCCCCGGAGTCCAAATACCCGCGCTTTCGCAGCCAACACTTCGGCTTCCACTGCTCTGGGAAGTTTAGCCTCGCAAAAATAATACATGGCATCAGCGGGCAGGAGGACAAGCATTTTGTCAATGTCCTTTCCTTTCGTCATTCCCAGTACCATGTGCAGGTTCGTGTAGGTTTGCGATCGTATCTGTCGCACCAGGTAGCTGATCCCTTCGGGGTTGTGTGCGGTATCGCAGTATGTGGCAGGCCGGTCCCTGAGTTTCTGCCACCTGCCTTTTAAACCTGTCAGATCCACCACGTGCTGCAGGCCATTCCGGATGTTGTCATCGGTGATCCTGAATCCTCTCAACCGCAGTTGTTCAATTGCCTGAACTACTCCTATTATATTCGGCCGCTGATAATTGCCTTTAAGATCAGGGACAACCTCATCGAGGTATACGGCAGAGCCTTTCATTATGATCATGCCTTTCTGTCCGGGGCAGATGCTAAACGTGTCACTGGCAAAAAAAACGGAAGTGTGTTTGGCTTCCGC
>DATBVZ010000088.1:0-6684 GCA_036515095.1 Cyclobacteriaceae bacterium
CGCGCCTGCAACCTGGACGAGATCAAAAACAACCGTGCCCGCCTGATCTGCCTCGGCAATGAACGCATAGCCATTTTCAGATACGGGAACAGACTATCGGCCGTTTCCAATGTGTGCAAACATCAGAACGGTCCGTTGGGAGAAGGGCGGATAATCGACGGGTGCATTACCTGTCCCTGGCACGGCTATCAATACCTGCCGCACAATGGCTGTTCCCCCCCTCCGTTTAAGGAAAAGGTCGCCACCTTTGATGTAAGGGTTGTGAATAATGAAGTCTGGGTCAACCCGGCTCCCTATCCGGAGGGAACAGAAAGACCGCCCGCTATCATCCCTCTCTAAAACTGCCACCATGAAAAAGACATACATGACCGACGATGATGATTTTTACGTAGGCTATTTTCCTTCAGCTCCACGACGCACAGCAGCCTTTATCAAACGCATCGTGATAACGCTTGCATTCGCTGTTGTAGTAATGTGTTGCATGGTAGTCGTTAGCCAGCGAAAGTTTTCGCAAGGTATCTTTGAATACGGAACGCTCGCTGAAGTAAGCGGAATTGTTTCATTGCGTCCGGTGCCCCATATTCTCGTCGGCGATGGTCCTGCCTCCGGGGCGCTGCTGCTTGTAGGATTTGGTAAGATGGGTGCAGCGCAAACCATTGAACGCATTGAAAACCTTACCGGTCAGCCGGTGATCGACCATTACGTCACCCTCAGGGGAACCAGGATATACGATAAAGGCAAGGGACTCTTACAAATTACCGCAGCGGATAACCTTAACGTGAAAAGTGAGCCCGCTTCAGCTCCGGTACCTGCCTTGCTGTTCCAGGGAATAATCAGTGTAACCGGCGAAATCGTTGATCCCAAATGTTACTTTGGCGTAATGAAACCCGGTGAAGGCAAACCCCATCGTTCGTGTGCCATCCGTTGCATTTCCGGAGGCATCCCCCCTGTCATCGCCACCCGAGGCGATCGTACGGAATACTTTATCCTGACAGGCAGTGACATTGGAAAGAGTTTACTTCCTTTTGTGGGAGAGCCTGTAACGCTGAACGGTAGTGCCGCAGAATATGGCGGATGGAAGGTACTCCATGTGGAAAAGGAGAGTATCCGAAGCGTGGTAAAATCAAAAACATCCATTGACCTTCTGACAGCCGACAAGTTGATCACACAATGCAGTCAAGAACCAACCAAATAAAGTAAGACCATGAGCAAGAACATCATTATCACCGGGGCCTCAGGCAACCTCGGCCGGGCAACCGTCGACAAATTGCTTTCCGGGAAACACCACCTGATTCTAACCGAGCCCCCCGGCGGATCAGGCGCATTTTCGGAATACGGTGACAAGGTGGAGACACACAGCCTTGACCTGATGAACGAGGAGGCGGCCGAAGCGTTAATCGGCAGCCTGGTCGAGTCACACGGTACCATTGATGCCGCCATTCTGCTGGTCGGCGGTTATGCCGGGGGCAGCATCAAAAACACGACGGGCAGCACATTAAGGAAAATGTTTGCTCTTAATTTCGAGACAGCCTACTTTGTGGCCCGTCCGGTATTCAATCAAATGATCTTACAACGTGGGGGCGGACGGATTATCCTTATTGGCGCGCGCCCAGCAATAAAAACTGAAGACGCACGGAACAACCTCGCCTACAGTCTGTCAAAGTCCTTACTATTCAGGCTGGCGGACGTTCTGAATGCGGAAGGGTCCGCCAGGAATGTTATTACTACCGTGGTGGTACCCAGCACCCTTGACACCCCTGCAAACCGCCAGGCTATGCCGGATGCCGACTTTGGCGCGTGGGTAAGGCCCGAGGAGGTGGCCGAGGCAATGGCCTGGATCATTTCGGACAAAGCTTCAGCATTGAGAGAACCGGTATTGAAGATGTATGGCCGGGTGTGAGTTGTGAATGAGGGGCTTGAATTAGCAGCAAAAATTTCGATTAACCATGGCCACGGTCTATATTTACACGTCACTCTGCTATGATAGAACGTGTTCATCAGGTTATTGTCCGTTTTGTTAATTATTTTCATGAGTCGTTAACTTCCCGTCAGTTTTTCATTCTCTCCTCTGTATTGGTTGGCATTTCGGCAGGGCTTGCGGCCATCCTGCTGAAATTCATTGTGCATTATATCCGCACGCTGGTGGAGTATTCCGCAAGCAATTTCGAAGAGTTCTTCCTGTTCACGCTTTTCCCGCTGGTGGGAATTACGGCAACGGTACTGTATGTGCGGTTTATACTAAAAGGTACGCTCAAGCAAGGCGCATCGGAAATAGTCTACTCCATTGTCAAACAGTCCAGCATCCTGCCAAAGAGTGAGATGTACAGTCACATTATTACCAGCGCATTGACCGTAGGTTTCGGCGGATCGTGCGGGCTGGAATCGCCAATTGTCAGTACCGGGTCCGCCATCGGGTCAAACTACGCCAAGACCTACCGGTTAAGTTATAAGGAGCGTACTATTCTCCTGGGCTGTGGAGCGGCTGCCGGCATTGCGGCAGTATTCAATGCGCCGATAGCGGGCGTATTATTTGCCATCGAAGTATTGCTTACCGAAGTCACTGTTTCCGCCTTCATTCCGCTCATCGTCGCTGCCGCCACGGGCGCATTGCTGTCAAAGATCATTCTTCAGGAGGGTGTCATCCTGTCGTTCAGCCTGGCGCAGGAGTTCGACTATCACAATGTACCCTTTTATATTATCCTGGGATTGCTTGCCGGGTTGCTCTCACTCTACTACGCCGAAGCGTTTCACTATGCCCAGCACCAGATGGCAAGGATCAGGAAACAATGGGCGCGGGTTGTTGCCGGGGGACTGATACTTTCCGTCTTGCTGATTTTTTTTCCGCCACTTTACGGAGAAGGATACGAAACCATAAAATCGCTCTCCAACCTGCATCCCAGCTTCCTGATCCAGACCAGCCTGCTGAATGACTTTCTTCAAAACGACTGGCAGATCGTGATCTTCCTTGCGGCCCTGGTTTTTCTGAAGGCCATCGCAGCCGGCATAACGATCGGCGCGGGCGGCAATGGAGGCAACTTCGGACCATCTTTGTTTATGGGAGCTTATCTCGGGTTTGCTTTTTCCCGGACGGTAAATATGCTTGGACTGGGAAACATCCCGGAGACAAATTTTACGCTCGTGGGGATGGCCGGTATCCTCAGCGGCATATTTCATGCCCCGTTAACCGCCATATTCCTGATCGCGGAGATTACCGGCGGCTACGGCCTCATGATCCCCCTGATGATCGTCTCAGCCATAAGCATTCTGATGACCCACTTTTTTCAGCCGCTGTCTATGGAGGGTCAGAAGCTTTCTTCCAAACTGAAGGTGTCCGTAGATGACCGTGATAAATACCTGCTGAGTAAACTGGACCTCACTGACCTGATCGAAAAATCATTTCTTGCCGTCAAGCCTGATGACAAGCTACGCGACCTTGTCCGGTCCATAAGCCTGTCAAAGCGCAATACCTTTCCGGTCGTCAATGAGGATGGCACCCTCGCCGGAATAATTCACCTCGATAATGTTCGCGACACCATATTCCGCACCGAGTTGTACGATAAGGTTACTGTCAAAGAACTGATGACTCCCCCGGCCTCGACCATTTCCCCTTCGGACAACCTGCATACCGTTCTCAAAAAATTTGATGAAACAAACGAATGGAACCTCCCTATGGTCGAAAAGGGCCGGTACATCGGTTTTCTCTCTAAGGCCAGCATTCTTGCAAAATACCGGAGTGAACTGTTGCGCAGCGTTTAGGGGATGAGGGCGGGCAATCAGTGTGCTTCCGTGCCGAAAGGAAGGGCGATGGGGGAACGGCTTCCTGCATCTTCTTTGGCGTGCAATAGTCCGTGGTCGACGGAAACGCGCAACATCTCTGCCACGCCCCGGGCATGGGCGATACAACCCCTTGCGGCGTGAGGTGCTTCCGCCTCGAAAAGCTCCGACACCGTGCCCACGCAAGCTTCATCAAGGTGGGCAAGGAAGTTGACAAGGATATGATTTGCATCTCGTCTTCCCTTCGCTCCTCTCAACAGGACAACTGCATCAACGTAGGGTCCCAGCAGAAAACTCCATACCGTTCCCTGATGGTAGGCCGCATCGCGGGACCAGATCCCTCCTTCATATGCCGGCTTATACTCATGGTTTGCAGGATCCAGGGTCCGGAGTCCGCGCGGTGTGAGCAGGTGCTTTTCAATGACCTTCAAAACCCGTTCGGCCCTGCTTTTTGGCAGGAGCGGAAACGGAAGAGCTATGGAATAGATCTGGTTAGGGCGGATGTTCGCGTTTGAGTAATCGCCATCAACGTAATCGTACAAATAACCACCGCTTTCATTCCAGAACACGGTGTTGAAGTTCTGCATGACGGTTGCCGATCGCGTGCGATAGGGTACTGAATTCCTTGCCCTTCCGGCTTCGGCATTAAGGAATTCCATAATGCACAGCGCGTTATACCAAAGCGCGTTTACCTCTACCGCTTTTCCCGGCCGGGGGGTGACCGGCTGGTTGCCCGTTCTCGCATCCATCCAGGTCAGCTGAGTCCCAAGACTCCCGCCTGTCAGCAAGCCATCCTCATCCACGCGGATGCCATGGCGAGTCCCCTTATAATGCCACTCGATTGTTTCTGCTAGCAACGGCAACAACGACCTGATGAACCGCACATCGCGCGTAAAGACGTAATAATTATACAGCGCGACAAAATACCAGAGTGTTGCATCAATAGCGGAGTACTCGGGAACTCCATTGCCTTCAGAAAAGCGGTGGGGAATCATTCCCTCACTGATGAGCCCCGAGAATCGCCGCAAGATCTTCCTGGCGTCCTTAACCCGGCCCGTGGCAATACAAAGGCCGGTAAGTGCAAGCATGGTGTCTCTTCCGCCCTCGGTAAGCCAGGGATAACCGGCAATAATCGATTTCGATCCTTTGGGACCCGAAACAATAAACTGATCGGCTGCCAGAATAAGGCGTCTCTGGTGGTCGTTATCAACTTCCGTGGTCAGCGCTCTTCTGCGCTTCTCCTCTTTTGCAAACAACGCAAAGGCATTCCGACGATAGGGTTCCTGTGCGGAAATCAGGATGCCCAGTTTGCTTCCTTCTTGAAGGGATAAGGAAAATACGCCATGGCTGTAAAGGTCTTCATTGAAATCCATACCTCTTCGTTGTTCCACCGAATAGGAGACATGATAGTACCAATGCTGGTCTTCCCTGAATGAGGATCCGGGTACGGAAATAAATACTTCCGGAGTGCGTTCATAATTCTTGAGGCGCAGGATACCGTTTGAAAAAACGAACTGTCCGTTCATCGATTCATTGGCTTGTGACAAGCTGTGAATATTCCGGGCGGCGTAAAAGGGCCGCAATTCAAAAGCAAAAGCCTCCGGAGCGTGGATCACTTCGTATAGTATCAGGGTAGTGTTTTCACCCTGAACAGCCGCTATGGTCTTCCTGATCCCGATCTCCCCCATTCGGTAACTGAATACAGGAAAGAGATCACGCCCGAACCGAACGAGGTGCTGATAGCCAGCAGGGAATAAGGCGCCAGGGTACTGATTGCAGCTCAGTTCGTACCTTTCTTTACCGGAAACAATTGCCTCTTCCAGTTTTGATACCAGGACTACCCGGTCGGTCATAGACGGACCAGCAGCTATCAGCATTCCATGATACCGCCGGGAATGAGCCCCCGACACAGTTGAACTGGCCCATCCTCCCAGTCCATTCGTTTCCAGCCATTCCAGGGAGTGGGCATAGTCAAACTGAGAAAGTAGTCCGTGTTCAATTCCTGGCTGCATCATCGCTACTCGCTTTCACTGCTGCCGGGGCCTGGCCGGCAGGTTGTCCATTCAAACATGCTGATCTGCTTCCGAAGGTCACCCGTTGTGATTCGTCTCCCGTATGGATGGGTCAAAATAATCACACGTCCTGTCCGGCCGGATGGCATGCACCGCAACCGCCACGGAAGTATTCAATGAACAAAATATAAGCATTAAAGTGCGGATCCTTCTGCTGTTTTTCAGAATTATCAGGCGTGGGGGGGAGAGGTATAAAGGTATAAAGGTATAAAGGGGTAGAGGGGTAGAGGTCCATACCTCTATACCCCTTAAACCTATTTCCTTCGAATATAAATATCCCCGTTGTAGTTCTTCATAGTGAATTCAGCGCCACCGCCATTGACGTCAGCTTCCATCCATTCATCAATGATGACCTTAAATGTCCCTGCCTTGCTTTCCTCGGTCCTGACGGGTTTCTTGTTGCTCAGGTCGACGTCAAAGCCGGAATAGACCTCGCCCTGTTCGGTCTTCATCTTCAACGATGCCTTCAGGTCTGCAGGAAAGGTAAGGTCAATGTCGCCGTTAAACGTGGAGAATGACATGGGCGTATTTGCCGCAACCTTTTCAAACGAAACTTTTATCCCTCCGCTGTACGTGGTTGCGATTACAGATCCGGATACATTTGCAGCATCAATCCTTCCGTTGAAATTGGTGAGTTCCACCAGGCCCTGCACATTTTGTATCGTAAGATCTCCGTTGTTGTACGTATGCACCTGCAGGTCAAAGGCCGCTGGCACCTCAATGTCCAGGTCAAGCTTGTTGTTCCAGGAGTCGGACTTGATCACAACGTTATTGTTGTTTTCTGTTACTTCCAGGTTCAATGTCCCGCCCGGCAACCGCTTAAGGCCATCGCGTGCTG
>DATBVZ010000089.1:0-8328 GCA_036515095.1 Cyclobacteriaceae bacterium
TCCAGGTAGGGATATCCCCGTGAAATGTTGACCTCGCATCGACCACCCATGCTGACCGCAATGCCTTCGGCCATTTTTCTGATTTTTTCAAGGGCCTCGTTTCGCCATGTTTCATTCATTGCGCGAAATGTGCCCGCAATGTTTACTTCATCCGGAATAATGTTGGTCGCTCCGTCACCCGAGATCTTACCAAAGGTCAACACCGTCGGCTGCCGCGGGCTGGCGTTACGGCTGATGATCTGCTGGAGGCCAATGATAATATGCGATGCAATGACAACCGGGTCGATCGCCAGGTCAGGCCAGGCTCCATGGCCGCCTTTGCCAATAACCTTCAGGTAGATCTCGTCGGCACTGGCCATGTACATCCCTTCACGGAAGCCTATCTTGCCAACTTCCAGCAGCGGAAATACATGCTGACCAATGATGGCAGCCGGCCGCGGATTCTCAAGCGCGCCATCCCTGATCATGTAGGAGGCGCCCCCCGGGTTTTTTTCTTCACCCGGCTGAAACAGTAGCCGGACGGTACCTTCAAATTCATCCTTGATCGCATTCAGGATCCTGGCGGTGCCCAGCAGGGATGAGGTATGAACATCGTGTCCGCAGGCGTGCATGACGCCGGGATTTTTTGATCGATAAGGCACTTCGTTAGTTTCTGCTATGGGAAGCGCGTCCATATCGGCACGAAGGGCCACTGTTTTTTTTCCGGGATTGCGTCCTTTGATCTCGGCGATCAACCCGGTGGTGGCGATGCCCTCCGTTGGCTCGATGCCAAACGCCCGCAGCATGCCGGCGACGTAACCGACTGTGTTGTATTCGTGATACGAAAGTTCCGGATTGGCATGCAGGTGCCTGCGCATCTTCACAACCTCGTTGCTGTATTCCTGTGACAGACTTTTAATCTTTTCGAGCATATTCAGTGTGCTGACGAGAAATTGGTACTCAATACCATGCGGGTATAATTCGCCCGGGCAACCTGCTGGCTATTTGCTTGTCATTCATTGCCCTTCAGCGCAATCCGGGAAGGCGTGATGATGGCATTAGGAAAATATCGTTTTATGGAGACAAAATCCTTTTGTGCGTCCAGCCGGTTGAAATAGTTTCCCGCCCTTACCCTGAAATTCGGCTGGGAGTATTGAATCTCCGAAGCCAGTTCCGGCAGCACCGTGGTAAGTTGTTTCCTGGCATCAAGGGCCGCTTCGCGATCAAGTCCCGAATACACCTGTATGGTAAATCCATCGATGTATTTCTGCGAAAGGTAGATGCGGTTAATGCTGTCAAGTACATTGTCAAGATCCTCGTTAATAGCATGCCGTGCTTCCACATATTGCGTCTTCCTTGTCATCCCGGTTACCGACAATGTCGAATCGCTTTCATCCAGCTGAGGTCTTAAGGCAGAGAGATCTTCAGTATACCGTGACTGCGACGTGGTGGCCGGCTTTTGTATTGCACAACCGGCGATAAAGAGCAGGCAAAATGAGAAGGTGCGCATAGCTATTCAATTAGTACGCATTTGTTGTTGCGTAGATCGTCTTCGATTTTCTTAAACTTGACGTCTCTCAATACCCGGCCATCCGCATACTGTACGGTAACCTTATCATTACGGCCGGCTACCTTATCAGAACGCACGGGCATGACCTTTTCTTGCGGCGGCCTGTTGGGCTGCTGCGGTTGCCCGCCGCCTCCGCTCAACAAGGATTTTGATTCTTCCTTCTTTTCGCTGAGCCTGACTCTTCGTTGTGTTCGGGCTTCCTGCACCTGGTCGGGCTGCTGAACAGGGATTTCAGCCTTCATAAGAAAAGACACCGTATCTTCATTCACTTTTGCGAGGAATCGCTTAAATGCCTCAAAGCCTTCAAATTTGTATATGAGCAGCGGATCCTTTTGCTCGTAGACGGCATTCTGAACGGATTGCTTCAGGTCATCCATGTCGCGAAGATGCTCCTTCCAGTGATGGTCGATGATGGCCAGGGTGATCATCTTCTCCATGGCTTTGATCAGTTCAGCATTGTTCGTATCAACACACCGTTTCAGGTTGGCGGAAGCACCGATCTGTTTTTTTCCGTCGGTGAAGGGGACAAGTATATTTTCGACAGTGGCTCCACGGGTCTTGAAAATTTCTTTGATTACGGGCAGTGACTTTTCCGCGATCTGGCGATTCTTTTGGCGGTAATGCTCGAGCGCCCTGTTATAAAGGTCATTGGTCAGCCGGTTCTGATCCCATTTTTCAAAGTCCTCCTTCGATATTTCAAAGTCGATGCCCAGAACACTGAGGGCATTCAGCCGCAGGCTCTCGTAGTCGTTGGCTACGCTGGCATTGATCACCATGTCTTCAACGGTATCGAACAACATCGTAAGGATATCAAGTTCGAGCCGTTCTCCATACAAGGCATTACGCCTGCGTTTGTAGATGACTTCCCGTTGCGAGTTCATTACGTTGTCGTACTCAAGCAACCGCTTACGTATCCCGAAATTGTTCTCTTCGACTTTCTTTTGGGCCCGCTCGATGGAGCGGGTGACCATGCTGTGCTGAATTACCTCTCCTTCCTTAAGCCCGAGCCGGTCCATGATACGGGCAATTCGCTCCGGCATGAACAACCGCATGAGGTTATCTTCGAGGGAAACATAAAACTGGGACGTTCCGGGATCTCCCTGACGTCCTGCCCGGCCCCTTAGCTGGCGGTCGACACGCCTGGATTCGTGGCGTTCCGTGCCAACAATTGCCAATCCGCCGGCTGCCTTCGATTCGGGGGTGAGTTTAATGTCGGTACCTCTTCCTGCCATGTTGGTGGCGATGGTTACGGTGCCCGGCTTGCCTGCTTCTGCAACAATTTCAGCTTCGCGCTGATGTTGTTTTGCATTCAGGACCTGATGCTTGATCTTCTTCATTTGCAGCATCCGGCTGATCAGCTCGGATATTTCAACCGAAGTCGTACCCACCAGTACCGGCCTCTTTTGTTCGGTCAGCCGTACGATCTCATCGATGGAGGAATTGAATTTTTCGCGGATGGTCTTGAAGACAAGGTCGTCCTGATCTTTGCGGGTGATTGGTTTGTTGGTTGGGATGACGACGACATCGAGCTTATAAATATTCCAGAATTCTCCGGCCTCCGTTTCGGCTGTGCCGGTCATACCGGCCAGCTTGTGATACATGCGGAAATAGTTTTGAAGCGTTATAGTGGCATAGGTTTGGGTCGCATCCTCCACTTTGACATTTTCCTTTGCTTCAATTGCCTGATGCAATCCGTCCGAGTATCGCCTGCCTTCCATTACCCGGCCGGTCTGCTCATCCACAATCTTCACCTTGCCTTCAACAATGATGTATTCGGTATCCTTCTCAAATAGCGTATACGCTTTTAGTAACTGGTTGACGCTGTGGATCCGTTGGGTTTTAGTCTGGTAATCGCGGATCAGTTCCTCTTTCCGGGTCAATCGCTGGTCATCGGGAATGCTGAGATCGTTTTCGATCTTGTTCAGCTCCATACCGATCTCGGGCAGGATAAAGAATTTGGGATCCTCTCCTTCACCCGTGATAAGGTCAATGCCCTTTTCGGTAAGTTCTACGCTGTTGTCCTTTTCCTCGATGACAAAATACAGGGGCTTGTCAGCCTCAGGCAACATTTTCTTGTTATCCTGCAGGTAGAAACTCTCTGTTTTTTGCAGGATGGCTTTCATGCCCATTTCGCTGAGGAATTTTATCAGGGGCTTGTGCTTGGGCATACCCCGGAAGGCGCGGAAGAGCGCAAGGCCGCCGTCTTTCTCACTGCCTTCGCTTATCATTTTCTTTGCATCGTTGAGGTACTGGTTCACCAGTTTCTTTTGGGCGTCAACAAGTTTGAAAATCCTGGGCTTGAGATCATAAAATTCATGTTCATCACCGCGTGGTACCGGACCGGAAATAATCAGGGGCGTTCGAGCCTCGTCGATCAGCACGGAGTCGACTTCATCGACCATAGCATAATGATGACCGCGCTGAACCAATTCCAGCGGATCGCGGGCCATGTTGTCGCGGAGGTAGTCGAAGCCGAACTCGTTGTTGGTTCCGTAGGTTATGTCGGCCCGGTAGGCCTGCCTTCTGGCTTCGGAATTCGGTTCATGTTTGTCAATACAGTCCACCGTAAGCCCGTGAAACATAAACAACGGGGCCATCCATTCGCTGTCGCGTTTGGCGAGGTAGTCGTTGACCGTTACGATGTGTACGCCCCTTCTCGCGAGGGCATTCAGAAAGGCCGGAAGCGTTGCCACCAGCGTCTTACCTTCACCCGTGGCCATTTCAGCGATTTTTCCCTCGTGAAGAACGATCCCGCCAATCAATTGAACCTCGTAGTGCACCATATCCCATGTGATCATGTTGCCCGCGGCTATCCATTGATTGTGCCATAGGGCTTTGTCGCCGGAGATCGTTACATTTTCATGCGAGGCAGCAAACGAAATGTCGTAAGGCTTCGCCGTTACCTCGAGGTGTTCGTTTTCTTTAAAACGACGAGCCGTCTCCCTGACCACCGCGAATGCCTTTGGAAGCACCTTTACCAGGACCTTCTCAAGCTCTTTGTTGCGGTCGCGTTCCAGGTTATCTATCTGCGAGAAGATCGATTCCTTTTCATCAAGGTCGAGGTCGGGTTGGTCTGCTATCTGTTGGTGCAATCCCGCAATCCGGTCATCGATGTCTTTCAGTTCCTGATTGATAAACTGCTGGATCTCATCGGTCTTTGCCCTCAATTCATCGTTGCTGAGTGAAGGAAGAAGCTCCCCCTCTTTCTTGGCCTGCTCCACCAGGGGCATCATTCGCTTGATGTCCTTCTGAGACTTGGTACCGAATAGCTTTGTAATATACTTGAACATAAGTGGTTAGATCATTACGAAAATCATCTACTGACCAGGCAAATGGGAGACTCCTCACAAAAGCAACAGGGAATCGCATACCTTCCCACAGGGGGTCAAAGTTATATTGTTTTTTGGGATTTCAGGGCGGCAATTATAGTTCCAAATCGCCCTCATAGACCATTTTGGCAGGCCCAATCAGAAAAATATCCTGAAATGTGCCGGACTGTCCTGCTTTGAATTCAACCGACAAGTCTCCTCCCCGGGATTTGATGAAAACGGGAGAAGTGTAGCCATGAAGTGAAACGGCAAGTGCGCATGCAGTGACACCGGTGCCGCAGGAGAGGGTTTCATTTTCGACGCCGCGCTCGTACGTGCGCACAAAAATAGTATTTGCGTCCAGCAGTTCCACAAAATTGACATTAATCCCATTCTTTCGAAAAGACTCGCTGTATCGGATTGAACGTCCTTCCTCCACAACCGGATAATCGGCCAGGCCGGTCACGATCCGTACAAAATGCGGTGAACCTGTATCAATGAGAAAATCCGAGCCGATCGTTTTCAGCCCGGTTACGTCATTCATTCTTAGTCTTATCTCGCCGCTGCTGAGCAATTCGGCCTCGTGCAACCCGTCGTAGGCGCTGAAACGGGCCCTGCCGTTCGTAACACCCAGCACG
This sequence comes from Cyclobacteriaceae bacterium, assembly GCA_036515095.1. Taxonomy (GTDB): domain Bacteria; phylum Bacteroidota; class Bacteroidia; order Cytophagales; family Cyclobacteriaceae; genus ZC4RG29. The sequence continues at coordinate 5,496 of DATBVZ010000089.1, forward strand.
GAAGCGAAATGTACAGCAGCGCGGCTCCCGTTGCCACAAAGACTCTGCGAACCGTCGCTGTTATAGTAGTTCACATTGAAATTGGCGGAAGGATCGCTTTCGATAAGAATAAGCCCGTCAGCCCCAACGCCGAACCGACGGTCGCACAGCCGGCCAATCTGTGCGCTGGAAAACGACAAATCTCCCGACCGGTTGTCGATCATGATAAAATCATTCCCGGTAGCCTGATATTTGAAGAAATGGAATTTCATAGGGGAGAATATTCAATGGAAGGTCTACTTTACCTCCTCGTAGTCCACGTATTCGCCTCCCTTATAGCCCGCTCGCTTTTTCGCCGGATCCTGGTCAGGGTCAGGTACGGAGTCGATATTGACATTGCCGTCCGGAGGTCTCTTACTACCAAAATTCCGTCCGGGGCCGTTCCCTCTTATGGCCGGATTGGTAAGTGCACGGAAGAGCCCCAGTTTGTAAAGCACATATCCCACAAGGGCAATGATCAATAGGAGTCGTAACATCAAATTAACTGTTTACTCTGCTATTTAACTGAATTGCGAAGTTATAAGTTTCCCCAAGTTAACAGATAAGATGCCGCAGCGGACACGTTGACCAACATTTTAATAAACCCTGGCCGGGCGACCGGTTTTAGCGGCTCAGGTACAGGTTCCGCTCCGCGTAAATCTTGAGGAAGTAGTCGTCCATCAGGTCATCAATAAAATAGATGGATTCGCCTGTTGATTTCATTTCCGGTCCCAGCTCCTTGTTGACATCGGGAAATTTGCTAAAGGAAAACACGGGTTCCTTGATCGCATAACCGTGTTTCTGCGGAGTGAACTTTATATCCTTCACCCGCTTCTCGCCAAGCATAATTTTCGTCGCGTAATTGGCGTACGGCTCATTATAAGCCTTGCAAATGAAAGGCACTGTCCTTGAAGCCCTGGGATTTGCCTCGATTACATATACCCTGTCCTTCCGGATAGCAAACTGGATATTGATCAAACCTTTTACCTTGAGCGCCTGCGCAATCCTGATGGTATAGTTCTCCATTTGTGCCATTATAAAATCGCCCAGGTTGTAAGGAGGAAGAACAGCGTACGAATCTCCGGAGTGGATGCCGGCGGGTTCTATATGCTGCATGACGCCGATGATATAAACATCTTCGCCATCGCATATGGCATCCGCCTCTGCTTCGATGGCGCCGTCAAGAAAATGATCAAGCAATACCTTGTTTTCCGGCAGGTGTTTCCAGATGTCGATAATATGCTCCTCCAGCTCTTTCTCATTGATGACGATCTTCATACTCTGTCCTCCCAGCACATAGGAGGGCCGTACAAGCAAAGGAAACCCGATTTCTTTCGAGACCTCGAGCGCGTTATCCGGGTCGGTTGCTACCCCAAATTCAGGATAGGGTATTCCCAGGTCCTTGAGAAGCGTTGAGAATCGCCCGCGGTCTTCGGCAAGATCAAGCGAATCAAACGACGTCCCGATTATTTTTATACCGTATTTATGCAGCTTCTCCGCAAGTTTCAGCGCAGTCTGGCCGCCAAGCTGCACAATTACTCCTTCGGGCTGCTCATGCTCGATGATGTCATACAGATGTTCCCAGAATACGGGTTCAAAGTAAAGTTTGTCGGCAATGTCAAAATCTGTCGAGACGGTTTCAGGATTGCAGTTGACCATAATGGTTTCGTAACCGCATTCTTTTGCTGCCAGCACGCCGTGAACGCAGCAGTAATCGAACTCTATTCCCTGCCCGATACGGTTCGGACCAGAACCCAGCACCAATACTTTTTTCTTGGCTGTGCGGATTGATTCATTTTCGCTGTCAAAAGTGGAGTAGTAGTAGGGCGTGCTGGCATCAAACTCTGCGGCACAGGTGTCTACCAGCTTGTAGACCCGGCGGATGCCAAGTTCGATGCGCCTGGCACGCACCTCGCTTTCGTAGCAATGCAACAGGTGAGCGATCTGCCTGTCGGCAAAACCCCGCTCTTTTCCCTTGCGCATAAGTTCCGCGGAAATGGAGTTGATATCCTGTTCTTCGATTTCGTTTTCCAGCTTGACAAGCTCTTCAATCTGATCGAGAAACCAACGGTCAATTTTGGTGATCTTTTGTATGGTCTTCAAGGGTACGCCAACCTTGATGGCGTCGTGGATGTGAAAGAGGCGGTTCCATGTTGGATTGGCCAGGCTATGCATGATCTCTTCCTGATGACGGAGCTCCTTGCCATCCGCCCCCAGTCCGTTTCGCCGTATCTCCAGCGACTGGCAGGCCTTTTGAATGGCTTCCTGAAAATTGCGGCCAATGCCCATTACTTCACCCACCGATTTCATTTGCAGACCGAGCCTGCGGTCGGCACCATGGAATTTGTCGAAATTCCACCTCGGGATCTTGACGATGACGTAATCGACGGCCGGCTCAAAATACGCTGTGGTTGTACCGGTGATGGCATTCTTGAGTTCATCCAGTTTGTATCCGATAGCCAGTTTGGCAGCGATCTTGGCGATTGGATAGCCGGTAGCCTTGGACGCCAATGCGGAGGAGCGCGACACCCTGGGGTTGATCTCTATCCCGATAATCTCCTGATCATTGTCCGGGTTGAGCGCGAACTGCACATTGCAGCCGCCGGCAAATTGGCCGATACCATTCATCATCCGGATGGCCAGATCGCGCATGTGCTGATAGACGGTGTCAGGGAGCGTCAGGGCAGGGGCCACGGTTATGGAATCGCCCGTGTGGATACCCATGGGATCGAAGTTCTCTATGGAGCAGATGATGATCACGTTGCCGATATTGTCCCGCAGCAACTCGAGTTCATATTCTTTCCAGCCCAGTATG
>DATBVZ010000090.1:0-8144 GCA_036515095.1 Cyclobacteriaceae bacterium
TGCAATTTGTCATTTGGCATGCCTTTGCCGGCCATGAATTGTGCCCCACCGTTGCTGAACTGGATGATCACCGGCGAGTTGACCTTGCGGGCAGTTTCAAGCACGGCATTGATCGTGTTGCTTCCGGTAACATTTACCGCAGGCATCGCAAAACCATTTTGACGAGCATCGCTGTACAATGCTGCCAATTCTTCGCCGAATAAAACGCCCGAACTATACTTTGTCATCGTGTAGTTAACTTGGTTAGTGAATAATTAATTCCTTCCCTCCTTACCGACCTGCAAGATTAGTTAAAGTTACCCGTCCAAAAAAATTAATGCTCCTAAAACCGGGACGCAAATGGGGGAAGGAGACAATAGAAGGGATTCAAACGATTACGGTCCATCCGCTAGCCAGCGGAGACGGCGTCAGCGCCGGAGCACGGGCAAGGAACTCATTCACTCATTCATTCACTTATTCGCTCATTCACTCATTCACTCATTTCTCACAATTCCCGCCCGATATCTTCAAGCGACCTCCCCTTTGTTTCGGGCATGATGCGGATGACAAACAGGAGTTGGAGCACCATCATCAGGGTAAAAAAAGTAAACACCGCGCCTCCCCCGAATGAATTGGCGAAGAAAGGGAAAATGTTTGCAATGACAGCCGCGAGGAGCCAATGTGTAAAACTTCCCAGCGACTGCCCATACGCCCGGACTTCATTGGGAAAGATCTCCGAAATAAACACCCAGATGACAGCACCCTGGGACAACGCAAAAAAGCCGATATAAAGGAAAAGATAGACCGGCACGCCGGCGAACCGGCCCGTGTAAAATGCGATTGCCACCAGGCTCAGACTGACAATGAGACCGAGCGAACCGATCAGCATCAGGCGCTTCCTACCCGATCGGTCAATGAGCGCCATACCGATCATGGTAAAGATCAGGTTGATCATTCCGATCCCCATGGTGGATATCAGCGCCGCGTTGTCGCCAAGTCCTGTCATTTCAAAAATACGCGGGGCATAATAGATGATTGCGTTAATGCCGGAAACCTGATTAAAGAAGGCGAACAACACCACGAGCATGATGGGCTTAGAATAGCGTCCGGAAAAAAAGGACAATTGCAATGATCGCTTCGCCAGTTGATATTCCTCCCGGATCGCGTTGATGGAGGTGTCTACGTTAACCGGATCAAGTTGTTGCAGGATTGCGCGCGCTTCGGGTTCGTTATTCCTTTTTACGATAAGCCATCTCGGACTCCGGGGAATAAAAGGAACCAGCAGCGTAAAGAGCGCAGCAGGAATAGCTTCTACGCCCAGCATCCAGCGCCAGTCGTTGTCACCCGTTCCTTTCAGCAGGTAGTTTGAAACAAATGCGATGAGTATCCCCAGAACGATGTTAAACTGGAAAAGGGCGACCAGCCTGCCCCTGGATTTTGCGGGAGCAATTTCCGAAATATACATGGGGGCGGCAACCGATGACGCGCCAACACCCAGTCCGCCAAAAAACCGGAATATCATGAAAGAATAAACTTCCGGCGCAAGGGCCGAACCAACCGCAGAGATGAAGTAAAGGATTCCTACCCACAGCAGCGTTTTTCTCCGGCCCAGCCTGTCGACCGGTATTCCTGCAAACAGCGCGCCGATCACCGTACCATACAGCGCAATGGCAACAGCAAGACCGTGGTAAAGGTCGTTTAGCTGCCACAACTGTTGAATGGTCTGTTCAACTCCTGAAATTACGGCCGTATCAAATCCAAAGAGGAAACCACCCATGGCGGCTACAAGGGAAATAAGGGTTACATTACTCTTCATATGGGAACGTATTGGGCTATTGCGGGCAATTTGAGGATGGCAAGTCTGTTATACTATTGTTGCTGACCCTTCAGCCGTTCAACCTCTTTGTCAAGGGCTTCGAAATCCCTATAGTTTATGTCATTCATCAGGTCGGGTTCTCTTCCTTTCATCACCATGGCAACCGTCATGGCTATCCCGGTCAGTAAAATAGAATACAGCAGGATGCCGCTGCTGAAATTGTCCTGCTGATAGGCCAGGGGAATACCGAAGAACAGCAATACGGTAATGAGTCCTCTTGGCGCGATGAAAAGTTCGGGAAGAATATCACGCATCCCGAACATCTTAAAGCATACGAACCGCACAGTATACAATGACGCCACGATCGCCAGGCTGATCAATGCAGTATTGAAGTCAAGCAGGGATTCCAGCTCAAGAGACATTCCGAAAACGACAAAGAAAAAGGTGCGGACAACAAATGCTGTTTCCAACGTCACCGTATGAAATTCACCGGTCATGTCGTCCAGAACCTCATGCTTGACCCAACGATTCAATCGTCCCCTGAAGAAAAGGGCATGGTTGCTCAGTACTAACCCAAAGACGAGGATTACGATCAGCGATGAGAGATGGAATAGTTTACCGACGGCATAAAGAAGGATCAATATAGAGATGAGCAGGAAGAGCTTGGCTTTATCCTGGATTTGCTGAACGAGCAGTATCAACAGATAACTCGCCACCAGCGACAGCACTACGGTCAATACGATACTCATGCTCACATTCTTGATGATTTCGGTTGTACTTGTGTTCCCGGCCTGATCCAGCAGAAAATAGAAAAGCATGATACCCAGTATGTCGGAAAACGTGCTCTCATAGATCATGAACTCCTTTTTGGCCTCAGGAAGCCGTCCCACACTGGGCAAAATGATCGAACTGCTCATGATGGAAAGAGGTACAGCATAGATCAGTGAAGTAAAAAAATCGTCGATGACAAAGAGGTTGATGAGCCAGGCCAGCAGAAAAGAAGTTCCCAGCAAAGCGACAAATGCAATGAGAAACGACCGGATGATCAATGGTCTTTTCTCTTTGGTAAGGCTAAGATCCAGCGACGCCTCCAGGACAATCATTATCAGCCCTACTATGCCCAGCACCTGCAGCATATTGAACATGTTCCGCCCCAATGTAATATTTGCTGCCTCCAGCCCTACTTGAAGGCCTATTCCCAACAAGATCAAAAGCAGGACACTGGGGATATTGGTTCTCCTGGCAATAATTCCGAAAAAGTAGGAGACCAGAATCACCAGACAAATTGCAATTACATCGTTGTAGGGATTATCCGATAGCATGATGGTGTAATTTGCTAAATTTAGGATGAATAATCATTTTAAAAAATTACATTACCGGGGCCCCTGATGAAAAGCATAATGTAGGTTTTTAGAAGAAAATGACCAAAAGTGAATCATTTAGTGGCAGCGGGGAAACCGTTAATTCACCGCGTGAACCCGACACAATGAGCACACGGGGAGATTTGACGTTTCCGGATCTCACGCCATCAAAATACGAGCCGGTGACGAAGCTCCTAACCGAGATCGATGTGCACGGCCGGCAGCTGCTGCACGTATTTTTTGGAAAATCATTCTCCGGTTACTTCGAACTCAGCAAACAATTTCCTCAGGCATTTCTTGATGTCACCCAGGAGGTGAACTCTTCCATACTCCAGGTTATCTATGAGGACCGGCCCCGCAAGGCATCTTCCCTGCTGACCATTAAGAAAAGGTTCTTCGGCGGGATTGAAAAACTGGTGGATCAATACAGGTCGCTTATTGAATCCGACAGCATGAGGACCGGGATCAGCTGGTACATTCACCGGCTTCAGAAAGACCTGGCTGCCTTTCCGGGAACTGTCCCGGTAGAGTACGACAGGGAGGAATTCCGTATCAAAAGCGAAGATTCACCCGCTCTAAAGTGGCTGAAGATGAGGAGAAACCTGGCGGCTTCACTTTCGAAAGGGCCGATACGAGCGGACTTACACTACCGGGATGCGATGTCGTATTACATGCGCGACGGGCGGTACGAATTCCTCGTTTCGTGGCTGGAAGCTTTCCGGAAAAATTCGTTGCAAAGCCTGGCCGGTATTGAATCCTATATTGGTCTCTGCGACGAGAAGTTCAACGACCTCTTTGAATTCACGCAGTCGGGGACGCTTACAGTAGCGCAGTGGGAGGAATCCACGCGGGAAATGGCAAGCAAGGCAAATGAAATCATTGACAGGCAACAACGGGCATCGGAATTATTCAAAGACCGGCTGCTGGTTGAATTCCGGCTGAACATCGATCACCTCAGAAACCACCTGGAGCAGATCGATGCAAATCACCTGACCCGGGTAATCAACGCCGATAAGAAATACCACAGATCGCTCCGTGAAAATATACTTTCCTTTGCCGGCAACTGGCATAAAGCCATGCTGCTGGGTTCCGGACGTATTTCGCTTGACGTAGCGCTTCGCTCATTCAAATGGCAGGTCGAACACGAACTGAAAGACTTCAGGCGCCAGATCGACAACTGCATCAGTATGACCATGCTTGATCCGCTGGAGCAAATATTTTCCCAACTGGAAAACTGGCAGGATGGGCGAAAGGATATGGGCAGCTTAAGAAAGCTGGAATGGAAACCCGCTCAAGAAACCGTCGCAAATGATTTTAAAGCACTAAGCGAGCGGTTAAGTCAATTCACTAAGGGGCTTCCGGTCAAAGCAACCATTCCGGCGCCTTCGTCCCCCTCAGACGATCCCGACGAAACCGGGGAGAGGGTGATTCCGGTGAGAAGACTGTGCCAGCATTTTCTGGAGCACAATTTTCTCAGTCCACTCTACAAAGAAATTGACGACCTGATCGAAAAACTCAAAGACATTGTATTCAATAGTAACGACCACCTGAGCTTTGCCCTCTTTACCATCAAAAATGCAGGTACAGAAGGGCATTCAGATGCCAGTGCCTCCGGTCTTGTAATTTCAAATGCCCTTAAAGAAATCAGGGTCGACGAACCGGCCATCCGCGAAAAAAAACACGAGCTGACAGCACGAGTTCATACACTGGCTGAAGAACTCTTCGGATCACTAACGGTTGACGCAATGATCCACGGCGCGGATGACTTCGCACACATCTCCCGCGACGCTCAAAAAGGAAAGGTGCTCTCCAGGCTTGGCGCATGGAGTGTGGCCGTTAAGCGATTCTTCATTGAAAAATTCCTGATTCTGATCTACTCACGCAGCGAGGGAATTCGTATTGCCCGGCAAATAGCTGCGCGCGGCGAAGGCGGATCCATCACGGAACAGACACTGGAAGTTGTAAACAAGGTGACGCCCGATCAACAGATCATAAGCGCACTTCCTCATTATTACCTGAACCTGTTCAGCGGACGGTCCAGCATAAGCGAAGACTTTTGGGTCAGGCAGGATACGGAAGAGAAGCAAATTGCCCGTGCCGTTGAGCATTACCTGGAAGGTCATTATGGCGGTATCCTTGTGGTGGGCGAACGCAATTCAGGAAAGACGGCACTCTGCAGACGGATCGCGGAGAAATATTTCAAGGACAACAAGGTATTTCACCTGTTCGCCTCCGGCGACGGCTCCTGCAATCCCCGGGACTTTATCGGCATTCTTTCCGATGTGACGGGCGTACCGGGCGACCTTCCGGGCATCATGAACTCCCTTCCCCATCACTCCGTAATTGTCATTCACGATCTTGAGCTATGGTGGGAACGAACAGCAGAGGGCCTGGCCGTTGTACAGAATATCCTGGAAATGATGGCGACGTACGCAGACCGTGCAGTCTTTATCGTCAATATGAACCCGTTTGCCTGCAACCTGATCCATGCGGTAACCGAATTGCGGGAGCGCTTTATCGGTGTTGTGAGGCGTATCCCGTTAACTTCTTTAGAACTCAAAAACCTGATCCTCACGAGGCATCGCTCGAGCGGTCTCGACTTCGCCCTCGATAACGGAAAGTCGGATATTTCCGAAATCGCCACAGCGCGCATGTTCAACTATTATTTCAATTATGCGGACGGGAACCCGGGGGTTGCGATGAATGCCTGGCTGAACAGTATTGTTCGGGTAGATGGCAATCGCCTGATCATCAAACCTCCGGGGCTGCCTGACACGGAAGTGCTGGAGCAACTTCCGGCGGAATGGAATGTGATCCTGATCCAGTTGATACTCCATAAACGCATGTCACTGGAAAAGCTGCGGCGCGTATTCGGAAACGAATATTCGGGACTGGAAATGAGTTTGAACGCATTGCTTCGCGCCGGACTGATCGAAAAACGCCCTGCGGCGCTTTATGCCCTGAACCCATACGTTGAACCATTTGTAATCCGGGCCTTCAAACTAAAAGACTGGCTATGATGAAGTTTCTGATCGTCCTGCTTATCGGCCTCGCCCTCTACATCGTATTCCGTGTGGTCCGGTTGCTGCTCGCAAAGCCTGGCAATCACCGGTGGCGGAGCTCTTCGATGATCCTCGTGCCGGTTGAAATGGTGATCTGGACAGCCTTTTTCTTCTGGGCAGTAGAACGTCTGTTCAGCGAACGGTCGTATTATGGTTACGTGTTCACGACGCTGTTGCTTGTTGGCTTTGGCTTTCTGGCCTGGTTTTACCTGAAGGAAGTTGTAGCCGGCGCCTTCTTCAAGGTGCAGCACAATCCCAGGACGGGCAGGCACCTGCATCTGGGCAACCTGGAGGGAGTTATAAAGCGTATCAGCGCCACGCACCTTTCGCTCGACACGCCGGAGGGAGATAACGTAAAGGTCCCTTTTTCAAGACTCGTGACCAATGTGTTTTCCCTCGGTGTTCATAAGGAACAAGCTCGGGATTTCAGGTTCAAATTCAAACTGGATAAACGGTGGGAGAAGGATGAAACCATCAAACGGATAAGAACAGCCCTGATCCTTTCACCCTACTGTTCATTCAAGGAACCCGTTGATATCCGGATCGAGGATGAAGATACTTCCTCCTACTCGTGCGAAATTGCCGTTCGTCCGCTGAGCCAGGATTTCGAAGGCAAAATAGAAAAGGGATTGCGAAAGGCGATGGATAGTGCACAATGAAAGTTGCGTAAGCCTGCGTTACTTTTGCCCGCTTACCAGCTCCCGGATCTTCGCGTGACCTTTAAGGATGGCCCGGTCGCCGGATACCACACGGATGTTCTGCAGACCCAGCAGGCGCATCGCTTTTTCATAGTGTTGAACGATGGGCTCACCTCCGACCACAACGATCGGAAGCGCTGATGTACTTATGTCGGCGATCTCTGCTCCAATCAGAATTCCGCTCAGGTAAAAATAATTCATTTCCCTTGTGTGCTTTTCCAACAGGGCGCTGGTGCGAATGTGAAACGCGGAGTTCAGTAAATTGTTTTGGGAACCTTCGAGTACGCCTTCTTCAAAACGCCGGACGTTCTCTTGCGAAAATGCCCCGCCCAGTCTTATAGCGTCTGCCAGTATGCTGTTGAGGGACAGCAGCCTAAAAAATTCGCCGGTCATGTACGTCTTGAATACGAATGCGCTGCCGTCCCTTACGCGGATGTGTTTTGAATGAGTTCCGGGAAAAACGAAAAGGCATTCCCGGTCGGAAGAAATCCCGTCCGGAACTGCGCCGATCAACTGCGTTTCTTCCCCGCGCATGACATCGTCAGCCGACCGTACACCACTGATCAGCAAGACATCATGTGGAAAGTCGTCTGTCGCGTTCATGGCGTGCACCCGCAAGCCGGAACCGTCAGCCGCGAAAGGAAGTTCTGCATACGGCAGGTTGATCATTCCGATCGAGGATGAGGCCATCCCGGAGATGACAACGGGAACCCCTGTCATTGAAACAGCAAGCCTTTGCTCTATTTCGGTAATTGCATTGCGAATTACGGCAATGAAAAAATGCAAGCGGGTCGCTTCATCGCCACCGCCTTCTTTCCATAATTTATGGGTATCGCCAATGCCCTGATCATGGCGTACAGCGCCCACGATTTCCAAAGCGGGCAATGTTGCAAGCGTAAGCCGAAACGAAGAAGTACCCCAATCGCAACTCAGGAATGCATTCACGTGTTTGGGTGTTTATGTGTTTATGTGTTTACGTTCTGCAATCATCGAAGCTTTTGTATTTCATTCTTTACACACGTTAACAGATAGCCAACCAACCTAAACAGTAGAGTAGAGAAGATGAAGTAAGCGGTAAAGGGTCTACGCCTCATTTTCAGTCCTTGACTTCATCTTCCCCCTCATCAATCCGTACGTGCGGTTTTCCCGCATACGGCTTTCCTGCCAGAATTCATAACAGGTATTCACGGCTGAGCCGCTTGACCTGATGTATAGTCACTCCGATTTG
>DATBVZ010000091.1:0-7838 GCA_036515095.1 Cyclobacteriaceae bacterium
TATTATAGTGACCATCCCGCCAAAAGGGCTTTGATTGATGAGGCGCACCGCATAATTACATCGATCAGTCTTCACAATGACCATTTGCCTGACAATCAGATCCGGGATTTGCTGGGAGAATTGAACGAAAGAATTGATGAAAGCGAGAGGCATTCAACGGTTAACGTAATTCAACCCGCTCGATCTGCCCATCGCTTCCTTTCAATCTGGCAGCGTGTTGCCGCAGTTTCGATAGGCATCCTCTTCGTTGCCGCTACCCTGATCCTCCTTATCATTCCTTCGAAACCGGTTGCCTATGCCACGCACTACGGTGAGACGAAGACAATAGTCCTGCCGGATGGATCCACAGTGATACTGAATGCGAACTCAACACTGGAACACAGCCCCGATTTCAGCGAGCTGGATATCCGGGAGGTGCGGCTGGAAGGCGAGGCTTTCTTCTCTGTTGTTCATACAACGGATGATCAGAAGTTCAACGTCCGGACGTCTGACCTTAATGTCGAGGTTCTTGGAACGGAGTTCAATGTAAATAGCAGGAGGGGTGCAACCAAGGTAGTTCTCAATTCCGGAAAAGTGCAGCTCAACATCGGTTCCCTGCCGGACAACGCCGATAAGCTTTCAATAAATGAGAATACGGACAAGACCGGCTACGCGATCATTATGAGGCCCGGTGATCTGGTTGAATACTCCGACCAAACAAAAAGGATCACGCGCGAAGAAGTCAATCCGGAAACGTTTACATCATGGAAGGACAATATGCTGGTGTTCGAGGATACACCGGTAAGTGAAATAGTCAGGATCCTTGAAGACAACTACGGTTTTGAGGTGATCATCGACAGCGCGCTTACTAGCCGAAAATTTACGGCCTCCTACTCGACAGACGATATTGATGTAATCCTTAAGGCCTTGTCAAGATCCTTCAATGTAAGGATCTCAAGAACCGGAGAGAAGATCCTGTTTCAACGTAATGGCCAGGAATAACAAAATGCCCTAAATAGATGAAGGAACCCAAACTTAGACTGCTATGAAAAAAAGAACACCAGGGTATCATTCGTATCAAAACAATTCTGCATGGTTACTGATCGGAATAATTTCGTTTTGCTGCGGCAATAGTTTCGCACAATCGTTTGCCTCAATTGTCACGGATCAGGATGGGCTTCTGAAGAAACAGGAACGGTACGAATTCAAGCCCCTGAAGGATGTGCTTGCTGACCTGGAGCATACATACGGTGCCCGATTTGGATTTGAAAGCAAGATCATTGAAGGAAAGCTGGTTGACAAGCGACTACTTAAGGATTACGAGGGCGCGGGACTTAATGCAACACTAAGGACAATTCTGGATAGCCTGAAGCTGGACTTCGAAAGATTGAATGATAACAACTATGTCATTTACGCTGACGAAAGCGGAGGCAATCGCAAGGTCAATACGAAAAAACGGCCTTTTACTTTGCCAGAAGCCAACGACAACAACCCGACAGCTGCAAAGGGTAAGCAGCAACCTGGCTTCCCCGGCCCGATGAAGGATGAAGATGTATCCATTAGCGGACGCGTTACTTCCGCGGCGGATGGCGAACCATTGCCGGGTGTCAGCATTCTGGTAAAGGGCACCGCCACCGGTACGGTAACGGACGTCAGTGGAAATTATGCTGTCGTTGCGCCGGAAGATGGTACTCTCGTGTTTTCCTTCGTCGGCTTTTCCACTACAGAAGTACCGATCAATGGACAAACGGTCATTAATGTTTCAATGACGGCGGAGTCAAAGGCATTGGACGAGATAGTGGTTATCGGATACGGTCAGCAGGAACGGTCCAGGATCACCGGGGCAATTTCTACGGTAAATGTCGACGAGCTTTCAGGCGTCACATCCGGCGGTATACAGGAAGCACTTCAGGGGAGAGTCGCGGGAGTGAATATAACGCCAACCAGCGGGATGCCGGGGGGTGCGCTGGATATGAATGTCCGCGGCGTGGCAACGTTTGGTAACGGCAATCCCTTATTTGTGATCGATGGCGTTCCCATTCTTACCGAGGAGAGCAGCCGGAACTTCAATCCCCTCGCAAGTCTCAATCCGGAGAATATCAAATCGATTCAGATCCTGAAGGATGCATCAGCTTCCGCTATCTATGGCGCCCGCGCCGCAAACGGAGTGGTGATCATCACAACAAACCGAGGATCCGAAGGCGAGACCAAAATACAGGTCCGCTCCTCTATCGGCGTTTCTGAAGTCACGAAATTATTGCCGATGATGAGCACCGCACAATGGATTCCCTACTCTACGGAAGCATACGTAAATGCAGGCAGACCCATACCCGTTGCATTCGAAGAGCCGCTGTTGTCACAAAACCTTCAACGAAATACCGACTGGCAGCGGGAAGGTTTTAGTCCGGCAACGGTCCAAAACTACTGGCTGGGTGTATCGGGGGGTACGCAAACGGCAAACTATGCTTTCTCAGCAGGGTACCTGGATCAGGAAGGCACACTCCCTACCAGTGGGTTTAAGCGGTATTCTGCAAGGATCAATTCCGACTTTCAGGTCGGTAACAAACTCAAGATCGGGGAAACGGTTGAATTCAGCCAGGCTGAATGGACAGGAACGTTCAGCCAGACAGGCGCTACGATGAGACAACTTCTGCAACAAGCCCCGACTGTTCCGGTTTATAATCCGGATAATTTGGGAGGATTTGACGGACCCCGACTCGAGTATGGCCCGGTAGGCAGACAGAATTCCATCGGGCATTTGACGCTGGACGGCACCAACCTCACACAAAGCAAAGTGCTCGGGAATGCATACATAGAGTACGAGATCCTTCCGGGTCTTACCAACCGCTTTAACGTGGGAGGAGAGATAACATTCGGCGAAACGGTTCAATTCCTTCCACGATTTGAAATGGGCGACCGTGTCAGGACCGTTGCCATTCTGAACGAAGGCACCCGCAACGAAAGCGCCTATCTCGTTGAAGATGTATTGACGTTCCGGCGCAAGTTCAATGACGTTCACGACCTTACCATTCTCGCCGGCTTTACACAGCAGCATTCATGGGCAAAGAGCATCAACGTTCAGGTGCGGAATTTTCCGAACGATGATTTGCGGACCATCGCAGCAGCATTCGAGGAAAGGGATATTTCCGGAAATGAAACCGGCTGGGCGCTTCGGTCTCAAATCGGGCGTATAAACTACACCTTTAACGACAAGTACAATGTCATGGCTGCCATCCGGCGTGACGGTTCCTCCCGTTTCGGAAAAAACAACCGGTACGGCGTATTTCCTTCCGTATCGGCAAGCTGGATCATCAGCAGGGAATCGTTCCTGAATGAGGTTGAACAGCTTTCCAACCTCACCCTACGGATCAGCCGGGGAAAGGTCGGGAGTCAGGACATTGATAACTTTGCCACGTATGCAACCGTTGAGCAGGGACAGAACTATGTCTTTGGCGCAGGTGAAGAACTTATAGCGGGTTCCACTTACCTGAGCCTGGGTAACAGTGACCTCAAATGGGAGGTGACAACCCAGACCAATGTAGGGTTGGATGTAGGCTTATTCGATAATAAACTCTCCCTGGTAATGGACTACTACATTAAGGATACGGATGATATTCTGCTGCAATTACCCATTCCTACCACTTCCGGTATCCGGCGGGATAACGGCGCCTTCGTCAATGCCGGGTCGATGCGAAACAAGGGATTTGAATTTTCTGCAGACTATCAGAATACCCTCTGGGGAGACCTGAAATACTCGATCGGGGGAAATATTTCAACCAATACGAATGAGGTCACCTACCTTCGCGGCGGACTGCCGATCATAGCCTCACGGGCAAGCGGCAAGCAGACTTCGCTCACCATTACCCAGGTTGGATCCCCAATTGGCTCCTTCTACGGATATATCATGGACGGGATCTTCATGGACCAGCCTGATGTCGACAATCATGCCCAGCAGTCCGGCTCCGCCCCCGGTGATGTCAAATTCCGGGACCTGAATGCGGACGGCATCATCAACGCCGACGATCAGACTATTATCGGGAATCCTTTTCCCGATTTCGTCTACGGACTTAATCTCAATTTGCTTTACAAGAATTTTGATCTCGTCGTATTCGTTCATGGGAAACAGGGCCACAACATCTACAATCACGTGTGGGCCGATCTGAATGAAGGAGAAGGCGACAACAATCAAACAACAGAATTATTGAACCGGTGGACACCCGATAACCGGAACACAGACATTCCGCGGGCAATAACGGGTAATCCCGGTCAAAATACACGGCCTTCCACCCGCTTCATCGAGGATGCTTCATTTCTGCGGATACAGAATATTCAGTTGGGATACAACGTATCACCCGAACTGGCAGAACGGTTGAACATTGACAGGTTGCGTTTGTATGTTGCTGCGAAGAATCTGGCAACATTCACGGACTACCGGGGCTACAACCCGGAGATCGGAAAACTGGATGAAGGCAGCCGCAGTTCATTGACCAGGGGAATAGACCATGCCATGTATCCCATACCGCGAACCATTGAAGCAGGTGTACAAATCGATTTTTAACTAACATGAGGAAGTATATCATGAAAACAAAAAGTATACGTATATCACTGGCGATCGGATTGCTGTTGTTCAGCGGATGCAGTGAGGACTTTTTGAATATTGCACCGCCGGCTTCACTAACGGAGGATATATTCTTCAAGACGCCCGCAGATGCCGAAGCTACTATCACAGCCGCTTACCGTTCGCTGTTAAGCATCGGACAAAACAACAACTACGCAAAAGTAACCGAGGCTCCTACAGACGATGTCATAATATTCAATACGCAGGGATTATCCCTGGACTCCTGGAGTTTTGGGACCAATGATGCAATTATCGATGAGGTTTGGCAAAGCCTGTACGAAGGGATCTTCCGTGCCAATATCGCGTTACAAAAGGTGCCGGACATTGAAATGGAGGCCGCTCAGAAAGACCGGATACTCGGTGAAGCCCATTTTCTGCGTGCGCTGTTTTACTTTCATCTTACGGTCCTTTATGGTGAGGTTCCCCTGGTAACTGAGGCGGATCCCACGGATGCATCAAAAGCCGCACTTCCTAAAAGTTCCCTGAGCGAGATCCAGGCGCTGATGATCGATGACCTGACGCAGGCTACCGGACTATTGCCGCTGCAATCCGGGTATAGTGAAGATGATCTGGGAAGAGCATCGAAAGGCGCCGCTGAGGCTTTGTTGGGCAAGGTATACCTGTATTCCGGTAATTATCCCATGGCGGAAACGCATCTTAATAATGTGATCATCTCCAACGAGTATGAGCTGCTTGCCGATTTCAGTGAACTCCTGGTTGTCGACAATAATGTTGAGTCGATATTTGAAGTCCAGTTGGCCGATCTGTCCGGTCAGGGAAGCTCACGCATTCAAAATGACTATCCTCAGGGGCAAGGTGGTTTCGCCAACCTGCTGCCTACGCAGGATATTGTGGATGAGTTTGAGGACTATGCAGGACCCACCGCCATTAATGGCAAGGATCCAAGATTGTTTTACTCGATATTTCGCGAAGGCGACCCGTATGATGAAGTCGCCCCGGCTTTTAGTCAGGCCTGGACACCTACCGGATATGCAAAAAAGAAAGGACAGTATCCGGTTATCCGCTTCAACAACGGTAACCTCGGTCGCAACTTCCCGCTGATCCGCCTGGCTGATGTGCTGTTGATGTACGCAGAAGCTGCCAACGAAAACGATAATCCGGGAGAGGCCATAGCCGCGATCAACAAGGTCAGGGACCGTGTGGGGATGCCCAACCTGCCAACCGCGGAATATCCTGTAAGCAACAAGCAGGAAATATTCGAAGCTATCGTCCATGAACGCAGGGTGGAACTCGCTTTTGAATACCACCGGCTTAATGATCTGCGCCGGTGGGGACTAGCCGAAGCTGAGTTGGGGTCGCTGGGTTATGTGTCACCCAAGCATCTCTATTATCCCATTCCTCAGTCCGAACTGGATAACAACCCCGAGTTGGTGCAGACTGCCGGATACTAGTACTCTTTGCAAACAACATAATGAACAGAAGAAACCTATTAAGACTCCTTCCCGGCATACCCATAGGCGGCAGCCTGTTGACTGATGGAGGGGAAGCGGCTGCCGCTGTGGGCAATGGCGCGGGAGTTACCGCCAAAGGCGCAAAATCAATTTACGATTCAATCGGGGTACGCCCGCTTATTAATGCGCGTGGCACCGTTACCATAGTTGGAGCTACGAGGGTATTGCCTGAAGTGCGAAAGGCTATGGACGCCGCGGTCCGCGAATACGTTCAGCTGGATGAACTGATGGACGGTGTGGGCCAACGCCTGGCTGAACTTACCGGTGCCGAATGGGGGTGTGTGACTTCCGGTGCATCAGCGGCACTGACCATGGCTACTGCTGCCTGTATTACCAGGGGAGATCCGGACAAATTATGGCAGATCCCAGACCTTGCCGGTCTGAAAGATGAAGTGATCATTCCTTCCTATTCAAGGACTGCCTATGATGCTGCCGCAAGGTCAGTTGGTGCGAGAATGGTCGACGTGAGCACGCGCGAAGAGTTGGAGGCAGCGGTTGGCCCGCGTACAGCGATGATCATGGTTTTGGCAGGGTCACGATCGGAGAATGGTCCCCTTTCCCTGAGTGATATTGCCGCAGTGGCGAAACCACACGGAATTCCGGTCCTTGCTGATGCTGCGGCGGAAGAACTTGAGGTACCGAATCCGCACCTTGTGCAGGGCGCCGATCTGGTCGCGTACAGCGGAGGCAAATGCCTGCGAGGCCCGCAGTGCGCCGGCTTGTTGCTGGGACGTAAAGACCTCATCAAGGCTGCCTGGATTTGCAGTGCGCCGCATCACGGTTTTGGCCGCGGCCACAAGGTTGGACGCGAAGAGGTCATGGGCATGCTGACCGCTGTCGAAATGTGGATGAAACGCGATCATGCCGGTGAACAAAAGATGTGGACCTCATGGGCAGAATTCATCGCCGGCCGCCTGAACAAAATCGCCGGTGTCAAAACAGAAATACGTCCACCGCGCGGGCGCTCCAATCACTTTCCTTCGCTCCGCGTAGAGTGGGATGCCTCGGTCATTCCGCTTACCGGGCAACAGGTCGAGCAATTGCTTTGGGATGGTAATCCAAGGATTGCCGTTGGCGGTGCAGGGAGTTTTCTTCCATTTCCTCCGAATGATCAACCCAATATCAGGATCAACACTTCCCAACTTGAAGAAGGCGAAGAGCGGATCATCGCTGACCGCGTCTTTGAGATACTTTCAAAACCGAAAGTTGTACAGGAAGTCTCCGGCGCACCGGCACTTGACGTAAGTGGCCAGTGGGATGTCGAGATGAAGTTCGCCGCAAGTGTTGCTGACCAAAAATTCATCTTTGAACAGAAAGGGAGTGAGTTGCTTGGCACTCACTTCACCGACTATGCGCCCCGTGACCTGGCCGGTACACTTCACGGCACAACTATCCTGGTTCGAAGCTCGTACACACGGCAGGGCGTCAGGCTGAATTTTACCTTTACGGGTACCGTAAACAAGGAGACCATGGAGGGCGAGGTAAGCATGGGTGAATACGGCATGGCGGCATGGAAGGCGAAGCGCCGCGACTACCAACCGCCCGGTGCGCGCCGGCGTCCTTCCGGGTAAAAGGACCAGATGTTTTGCCACCTAAACTAATATTCCATTCAGTGAGAAGTTTCATTCAAGAACGTGCAACCTTTGCCGCACACCCCGTGGCGGCCGCGAGGTATTTTGCCCTTTTCATCTTAATTATTCTACCCGGTACCACCCTTGCTCAGGATGTTGACCTGATCATAAAAGGGGGGCATGTCATTGATCCCAAAA
>DATBVZ010000092.1:0-5003 GCA_036515095.1 Cyclobacteriaceae bacterium
TTTGCAAACCATTAGCCATTGTCCCATACCATTAATCATGCCTGGGATGAGAAGGCTGCAAAACAAGGGAAGCCAGGAGACCTGCCATTGCACAATCGTTCAATTCAATGCTTCGGGTAAAAAGCAGTGGATGTGTTCAGGTTTTCCGGATAAGCAGACGCTTCTCCTTTCTCTGTTCCCATTCCAGCCTTTTACTCTTTTTTCAAAACATCAATACTATTTTCATCATGAAAAAAGAGAGAGAAGTATGGGCAATGACTTTAATTGCCTTTTGGTCGCTGGCTCCAAATCAAACCAATGCCCAGCAGCGGCAGGATTCTGTTCGTACGCCGAATGAAATAGTAGTTGCTGCTACAAAGTTTCCCAAAAACAAGAACGAAACCGGCAAAGAAGTGACGCTAATAGACGAGGCCAGGCTTCTTCACAGCCCTGGAAAGGACCTCTCGCAATTCCTTAACGAACAGGTAGGCATTATAATCAACGGCGCTAACAGTAATCCAGCCAACGACAAGTCCGTTTTTCTGCGTCGTGCAAGCATGCCCTATACGTTGATCCTCCTGGATGGCATTCCCATTGCTGATCGTTCGGGTGCAGGCGGAGCTTTTGATTTGAGACTGCGTCCGGCCAATCAGGCTGAACGGATTGAAATCCTGAAAGGGAGCCAGTCAACTCTGTATGGAAGTAATCCCATAGCAGGTGTCATCAACATTATCACCGAAAAAAAGAAAGGTGATAAGAGTGCGGGGGGTTTCCTGGTTTCAAACCGGGCAAACTCGTTTCCAAATACGGGTATTTCACTTAATCTTTAAATCCTATGAAATCAGAAATCAATCCTCGTCCACTGGTCCTGGCTGCTATTATTCTGACAGCCGGTATTATTCGGTTACTAGCAACCAACGCCTCGCTTACGCCGATCAACAACCTTACTCCACTCGGGGCAATGGCCCTCTTCGGAGGATGTTACTATAAGGACAAGTGGAAGGCATACCTGGTGCCGCTGACAACATTATGGATTACGGATATCATTGTCAATCGCTATTTTTTTTTCAATAAATGGATCATTTTTTACAATGATTTCGCCTGGGTATACGCGAGTTTTGCACTCATGGTCTTCATCGGTCACTTCATAAGAGAAGTGTCCATAAAAAGTGTGACAATTTCAGCTGTGGCCGGTGCCCTGGTTCACTGGCTTGTATCCGATTTTGGTGTATGGCTGGGTGGAGGCATGGACATCACCACAGGGCTACCCTATTCGAATAGCGCCGGGGGTCTGATAAAGTGTTATTACCTCGCCCTTCCTTATCTGCAAAATATGGTCATCGGTAATTTACTATTCGGGGCTGTTCTCTTCGGGGGATTTGAGTTTCTGCAAAAGCGTTTCCCGGTTTTGAGAATAGTGTAACAGACAATATGATTTATTTCATCACCGGAGGTGAACGGTCAGGCAAAAGCCGTTTCGCCCAACAGCTCGCTCTTACGTTAAGTGACCACCCGGCTTATCTGGCTACTGCGAGAAAATCGGATAAACATTTTGAACAACGCATAGCTCGGCACCGGCAGGAACGTGATCATCGATGGGAAAATATAGAAGAAGAAGTTACTATCAGCCAGATAGAAGCAACGGAAAAAGTAGTCGTTCTTGACTGTATCACCCTCTGGCTGAATAACATTTTTACCGACCTTGAATATTCGACCGATGAATCCCTGGACACTGCAAAAAAAGAGCTTGATAAAGCATTTCAAAAAAACTGTACCTGGATTATTATCTCCAATGAGATCGGCATGGGTGTACATGCAACAAGCGAAGCAGGACGGAAATTTGTAGAACTTCAGGGCTGGATTAATCAACACATTGCAGAAAAAGCAAGTGAAGTTTACTTCATGGTTTCAGGATTACCCTGCAAGATTAAACCACCAACCAGGTAACCAAATGAAGAAATACAATATTAAAACTGTTGATGACACGTTATTACCCGCTCTGCGCGATAAAATTGACCGCAAAACCAAACCCGTCGGAGCGCTCGGGAGATTAGAACAGTTAGCAGTTCAGATTGGACGGATACAAAATACCCTTGAGCCCCGGCTTATCAGACCGCACATCCTGGTCTTTGCTGCTGACCATGGCATAGCTTCTGAGGGAGTAAGTGCATACCCTCAGGAAGTAACTTATCAAATGGTGATGAATTTTCTGCATGGCGGAGCCGCCATTAATGTTTTCTGCAGACAACATGGGATTGAATGGAAAGTGGTGGATGCAGGTGTTGATCATGATTTCCCCAAAGAAATCGATGGCTTAGTTCATATAAAGGCTGGAAAAGGAACTGCCAACTTTAAAGTCGAACCAGCCATGTCCGTTGCGCAAGCTCACTTTTGTATTGATAACAGCGCAAATCTGGTGAAAGAGGTTGCCAGAACCGGCTGTACGGTTATCGGTTTTGGGGATATGGGTATTGGTAACACCTCCTCAGCTGCCATGCTGATGAGCGTGCTGTGTAACATACCGCTTGAATTCTGTGTGGGCATGGGCACCGGTTTAGATGACGACGCTCTTCAGCGAAAGAAAGAAGTCTTGCAGGAAGCATTGAACAAACACGGGAAACCCAATACGCCCTTAAAAACTCTGACCACCTATGGTGGATTTGAAATTGCCCAAATCGCCGGTGCCATTTTACAAGCCGCCGAATGTGGTATGATCATTTTAATCGACGGGTTTATTGCCTCATCTGCGTTTTTAGTCGCGTATGCCATTGAACCTAAAGTTAAGGACTATTGCATTTTCTGTCATCAATCCCACGAGCACGGGCATCAGCTTCTTCTTCAGCATTTAAATGCTGAGCCGCTGGTTAATCTGAACATGAGATTGGGTGAAGGAACCGGCGCCGCAGTTGCCTATCCGATTGTTCAATCTGCTGTAAATTTTATCAATGAAATGGCCAGCTTCGAGTCTGCCGGCATTGCAACCAAATCCTAAATGAGAAGAGAATTGCATATATTTTTATCTGCCGTAATGTTTTACACTCGAATTCCCTGTCCAAAAGAGGTTGGGCACAATCCTGAGTACGTTAATTTATCTCTTCGGTATCTTCCCTTCATCGGATGGATTATTGGCGGTCTCTTTGGGACAGCAATCTTATTTGTTTCTTATGTGCTTATCCCCGAAATCAGCGTATTGACCGGATTAACAATCAGTATTTTACTAACAGGTGCTTTTCATGAAGACGGGCTTGCCGATGTATGCGATGGTTTTGGCGGGGGTTGGACAAAAGACAAAATTCTTGCCATCATGAAGGATAGTCGCCTGGGAACCTATGGTGTGGTGGCATTAGTCCTGACCTTTGCTTTCAAGTTTTACCTCGTGCTGGACCTGTTTCGCATCCTACCGTCGTTTTCTTTCATTATTGTTATCATTTCTTCACACTCACTGAGCAGAGCGATGACAGTGGTTGTTCCTTATTTTTTATCATATGCGCGTCAACAACAGGAAAGTAAGGCCTGCGTCTCCCCTGTCAGGATCAAGGTATCCGTTTTGCTTGTTGCGTTCTTGTTTGGAATGACACCAGTCTGTTTCCTGTTATTTCTGCATGGCTGGATCATAGTCCTGGTAATCCTGCCGACGTTCCTGATGACAATTTTTTTAATGCATTATTTCAACAAATGGATCGGAGGATACACCGGAGACTGTTTGGGTGCTACTCAACAGGTAAACGAAATAGTGTTTTTACTTGGCACTGCCGGTCTATGGAAATTTACATGATCCGTCATACTACCCCTGATATTAAAAAAGGAATTTGTTACGGCCAATCCGAAATTCCCTTGTCAGCAACGTTCCCCCAGGAAGCCACACCTGTCCTCAGGAATCTCCCGAAAGATATTGCAATTATTTATACCAGCCCTTTGTCAAGGTGTTTGAGATTAGCTGAACTTCTATCGAAAGAAATTTCAGCTCACGTTAAGACGGACAACCGCTTACTGGAAATAAACTTCGGAGAGTGGGAGAAAAAACCCTGGAACAAAATTGAGCACAATTTACTCCAGCGATGGATGAATGATTATGTAAACGAGCGCTGTCCAGGTGGTGAATCGTATGCAGACCTGGCTTCTCGCGTAACTATTTTTCTTACTGAATTGAAGTCAGTAACAAAAACAAGGGTAGCTGTAATATCCCATCACGGGGTAATGAAAGCCGCCTATGCTTTTTTCTATGGCGTTGACTTGACTGAAGCCATGAAACGGCAGTTCAATTTTGGGGAAATTTCAAAATTTCAATTAAGCAATTGACCATTTAGTGAATGGCAGAACCTCCGAATTCACCAAAGCACCAAATGAACTGGTAGCGATTTTTTTGGCAGGAACAGATAGTTGCAGGATACACGTTGAAGAAATGGAGAAACTATACGAAGAATTCAAGACAAAGCGGGTTTCTTCAATATTCTCAACCGGTGGTTGAGAATATTGGGAACAAGAGAATTTCCTACTTAGATTTGCTCAGAAACGTATTGATTTTCGATGAAAGAATTGAATGAGAGACAACGAACCTTGACAATAACTTGAAACTCTTATCCGCATTATCATGAAAATAAACCTCACTCTATTGTTGATCTCAGCAGGAGTTATTTTTACCCTTACGTCATGTAATTCTTCAATGCAAAGTGAAGATTCAAAAGTTATGAAAATGCAAAGTGAAGTTACAGGAAACGGAAGACCAATTGTTCTCGTTCCGGGTGGTTTAACCGGCTGGGCAAGCTGGGAGCCATTTGTAAAAATATTTTCTGGAAAACAAACGGTCATCTCCGTTCAGCTGATCGGTGTTCAATTCGGTCTGGAGAATCGTCCACTGCCGGAAAATTATTCGGTAAAGACTGAAAGTGATGCTCTGGCTGCAACGCTGGATTCTTTAGGATACAATATACCCCTTGATGTGGTCGCTTGGTCATTTGGTGCTTTCACCGCACTTAACTATGCGCTTGACCATCCGGACAGGATCCGCACATTGACCCTTATTG
>DATBVZ010000093.1:0-2485 GCA_036515095.1 Cyclobacteriaceae bacterium
TTGAAGGGTTGAAGGTTGAAGGGTTGAAGATAGCGGTTTAACCTCTTCAATCCTTCAATCCTTCAATTCTTCAAGCTTTAACTCTTTGTCGTTGTTCCCCCAATCCTTCGATGCCCAGTTCCACAACATCTCCGGGTTTCAGGTAAGCAGGCGGACTCATCCCCATGCCGACGCCGGCCGGTGTGCCTGTGGATATCACATCGCCGGGAAGGAGTGACATGAAACGGCTCAGGTAGCTCACGATAAAAGGCACGCCATAGATGAGATTGGCCGTCGTTCCGTTCTGGCGCATATCCCCGTTGACTTTCAGCCAGAGTCTTACGTTTCCAACATTGGCAATTTCATCACGCGTAGCCAGGTACGGACCGAGCGGAGCAAATGTATCGCAGCTTTTTCCCTTGACCCACTGTCCGCTGTGTTCAATCTGAAACTCCCTCTCGCTGTAGTCGTTGTGCAGGCAATATCCGGCTATGTAATCCATCGCCTCGCGTTCGCTGATGTAGTTCGCCCGTTTGCCGATCACCACTGCCAGTTCAACTTCCCAGTCTGTTTTTTTGCTGTTGTGCGGTATCACCAGGTCGTCATCCGGGCCCACGATTGCAGAAGTCGCCTTGAAAAAGATCACCGGCTCAGGCGGAACCGTAGCTCCTGTCTCCTTTGCGTGGTCCGAATAGTTTAGCCCGATACAAATAATTTTCGAAGGCCTCGTAAATGGCGGACCGAGGCGAACCTTGGAATCCACCCGTGGCAGGGAATCCGTGCGTCCTTCCAACCATGTGGCAAGCCGTGACAACCCATTCGTCTCAAAGAATTTTTCGCCAAAGTCTTCACCAAATGAGGAAGCATCGATCCGTTCTCCCTTGTAAATGATCCCGGGTTTTTCGGCGCCGCGGACTCCAAATCGAATAAGTTTCATTTACTTTTGTTGCGTTAGTCAGCTATTGAACTATTTACTCAGTGCACGGATGCATTTGCTGAAGGCATTCAGGTGTTCAGTTTGATGAACCCGCCGTCAATCACATAATCAGATCCTGTTATAAAGGAAGCTTCATCGGAACACAGGTACAAGGCCAGCGCAGCCACTTCCTGCGGCTTCCCCATTCTTCCGATGGGTTGCGTCTTTGATAACTTTTCGAACATAACCTGTTCCTGTCCCGGGTAATTTGCCTTCAAAAAGCCGTCGACAAACGGCGTATGAACGCGGGCGGGTGATACGCAGTTGCAGCGAATATTATGTCGGACATAATCGCGGGCTACAGATAACGTCATTGTCAGGACAGCACCCTTGCTCATGGAATAGGCAAAGCGGTCAGGAATTCCCACGCTGGCGGCGATAGAGGCCATATTGAGGATGACACCCCCGCCCTGCTCCTTCATCGGACCGATCACCTGCTTCATCATGTTATAAGCGCCTTTTACATTGACCTGGAATATCCGTTCGAAATCACTTTCTGAAGTGGATTCCAGCGTCCCGATGTGTGCGATCCCCGCGTTGTTGATAAGTACATCAATGCGGGGGGACTCGCGCAAAATGGATTGAACAACGTTTGCTGTCTCCGCATAGCTGGAAACATTGCAGCGTATTGCGCTGGCCTTTCCACCCATGCTTCGGATCTTTTCCACCGTTTCACGGGCCCCCTCTTCATTCAGTTCAAGGATATAAACATTGGCGCCGTGACTGGCGAATACCTCCGAGATGGATTGGCCGATGCCGCTACCTCCTCCGGTAACAATCGTGGTCTTATCCGTGTAGTCAAAAATAGCGTCCATGGTAATGACGTCGGGTGTCCGTCAATGGTGATGGCCGTTCAGGAACATATCCCATTCGTCAGCCTGACCGTTGAGATGGTCCTTGAGGAAAATTGCGTACGAAGGCTTATACGGTTTTCTGGTCAGGGGCATCAGCGCTTCGTCGGGTGTAAAATCGCCTTTCTTCGCATTGCACTTTTTGCATGCGGTAACCAGGTTCGTCCAGCTATCCAGCCCGCCACGCCCCCGCGGAAAAACATGATCGATCGTAAGGTCCCGTCGTGTGCCGCAGTACTGGCACTCGAAATTGTCGCGCTTGAATATATTTTGCCGGGTAAGATTAACGCCCTTGTAGGGGGCGTTCACATAGCGGTTGAGGCGGATTACAGACGGCATCGGAAAGCTCTGGGTGACCGAACGCAGCCTGTACCCATTGGCCGGCTTTACCAGTTCACTTTTTTTCAGGTATACCAATACAAATGCACGCTCGACGGAACAAACCATGAGCGGGCTGGAATCCTGATTCAAAACCAACACCCTGTTGATCATGATGGTAATATAGAATCAATCTTTCAAGTAACAAAACCGCTGTATCCGGTTTTTCCCGAAATTGAATGGCTAACCGGTTGAGCGGCAGGCGATCAGCGCATTACCCGTTTTACCTGTACCAGCTCATGCGTACGTTGACGCATATCCTCATTGCGAATACCATCGGCCGATAAACTATCAATCCGAA
>DATBVZ010000094.1:0-5784 GCA_036515095.1 Cyclobacteriaceae bacterium
GATTTTTTTCAGAATCCGCTGCCCGCAAATAATATCAATCCCTTCATGGGCAAGGGTGACCTGCTCAGGGAAATCACCCTGGCCTGTAAGGCTTCGAATATCCGCGTGATCGGGCGCGTGGATTTTCGGGGCGTTGAGGAAAAGATTTACAGGCAATTTCCGGATTGGTTTAGCCGCGACAAGGCGGGCAATCCTATGCAATTAAACTACACCAGGCCACCGTTGTATCAGTCGTGCTACACCGGCTATCACCGCAATGAGCATGCAGAGGAATTCATCCGTTACCTGCTGACCAACTATTCGCTGGATGGTATCTGGCACAACAGCATCGGCGTGGGAGGCATTTGCTATTGCGAACGCTGCCGGGAATCGTACCGTAATACTACAGGGCAGACTATTCCTGACGCATCTGCTTCTGACGATCTGGTGGATCAGTACATGCACTGGAAAACGGCCGTTGCTGCGCAGCATATGCAACGGATGAAGAATACGGTGAAGTCATTCGGAAACGACAAGGTGTATACGGCAGAAGTCTTCAGCATGTTTGAAGCGGGCGGGCGGATCAACTCGGGAATTGATCTGTATCACGCGCGCGATCACTTCGATTTCCTGGTGAGCGTTGCCTTTCTGACCGAAAACAGCGAGCACATTGAATACGAGGATCTCCATTATGCAAGCACGATCATACGATTCCTTAAATCCATGGCGCCGGACAAAGAGGCTATCATACTCTATGGCGGAAACGGTACTGCCCACCGGTATATCATGGATCCGCCTGTGGATCTCCATGTATGGCTGTGGGAAGCCCTGTCTGCGGGCGGACGGTTCTGGAATTGCAACTTTACCGGATCCCATCCCGCGGCTACCCACGACCGAAGGAATGCTTTCAACAGCGCCGAAATCTATGCGTTTGTTCGTGATCATGAAGATGCGTTCACAGCGCATGCTCCGGTAGCTACCGTCGGAATATATTATTCAAGGCCAACCAGGCAGTTTTTCCGCAAACGCATTGACGGAGACAGCTTTGAGGCCGGCATAAAAGGCATGGAGTCCGTGCTTATGGAGAACCATATACCCTATGATTTCATTGCTGACGACCAGCTCGATCGGGCGCGACTTAGGAAATACGACCTGGTTATTCTACCAAATGTGAAGTGTATGTCTGCTGCAGAAATTGAATTATTCAGCGATTATGTAAATCAGGGCGGCAGCCTGATGGCAACGTATGAGACAAGTTTGTACAATACGGATGGAAGTCCGCGCGATAACTTTGGCCTGGCTGATGTTTTCGGCTGCAACTATGCAGGAGAAAAAATTAATACGCGAAAGGATTGCTACCAGTACATCAGGAATCCCTCGCACCCGCTTGTAGAGAAAGAAAGTAAAGAAACCGAACTGCTGATCAATGCAGGCTTTACCCTTTTGTGCAATACGGATAATGAGGATGAAATAATCTGCAGTTATAGTCCGCTGGTTCACAATCAGCCCCCTGAAAAAGCCTGGAGCCCCGAATGGTCCAAAACGAACCCTACCGTACTCGAACACCGACATGGAAAGGGAAAGGTGATCTACTTTTCCAATCAGCCGGACCAGGTCACGTATGAAATGGGACATCCTGATATGCGCAACCTGTTGAAGAACAGTATCCTTTTGCTCGCAGGTACCTTACCAATAGAGGCCCGCGTGCCGGAAAGCGTGCATGTAGGGCTAACACGGTCGAATGATTCCGGGAACCACTACATCCTGTCGCTGGTCAACATCACCTCAGGTCCGGTGCGTCCGATCAGAAGCATTCAGCCTGTTTTCAATCTACATGTAGCCCTGAACCTTGATGGTAAATCACTCAAGGCCCATGAGGTCCTCCGGTCCCAGGGTGAGAGTAAGGTATCATTCAGCAACGGACAGGTATTGATAAACCTTGACAGGCTGGAGGATTTTTTTGCTTTGCATTTGGAGATGAGCCGGTGAATTTGGGAAGTGGTAAGTAGTAAGTGGTAAGTGATAAGTAGTACAGGTAGTAGGTAGTAAGGTGTATCGGAGGGTAAGGGTATAATGGTATCCGGTATCGGGTACCCAAGGACACACCTCAACGCCTCAACATTCCGGACTGGCGCTTTCTTTTGCGGGAAAGGCAACTTAAATTAACCAGACCTAACCCAACCCAACTTTATGAGTTCCCATCAAAAAATTAATCACATGGCCATAGTGGTCTGTGTGATCGTTCTGTTTGCCCTTGGCTTCTTCTGGTATGGATCACTCTTTGGAGAAACGTGGATGAGGATGGTTGGCCTGAACATGGAGGAGATAGAAGCAAGCGGTCCCGGCGCAGGAGTCTGGATAACCAACCTCATCGCGACCGTAGTGCCTTTGTATGTCCTTGCATGGCTGCTGCTGAAGCTGAATGTAACCACCGGACTTCGGGGCGCAGGCATCGGACTTCTGATTGGCTTTGCCTTTATCTTCCTGTCCAGAATGACCAGCGACATGTTCTCCCAAAACCCATATGGCCTGTCATGGATCGTGGGGGGTTACAGTATGGTTGCCTTAACGGTCTCGGGTTTTATTTTGGGCGCATGGACCAGGAATGTTCCTGATGGCAATTAGCCCATGTGGTGGGGGCGCAAAATATTGGTAGGGCGCAATATTTTGCGCCCTTACCTTTATTTTTCGCCCTACCAATATTTTGCGCCGTTGCCTACATCCGCTCATCCAGCCGCACCCCTTCCATCTCAGGTTGCTGGATAAAGGGTTGCCTGTACAGCCGTTTACCGGTTGCCTTGGCGAAGGCGTTGGCTACGGCGCCACCGGTAGGTGGAAGGGCAGGTTCGCCCAGGCCGGTGGGATCGATGCCATTATCGACAAAATGTACCTCGACTTCAGGTACCTCTTTGATGCGTATGAGCCGGTAGGTGTCGAAGTTCTTTTGTTCGGCTTCTCCATCCTTAAAGGTAAGGCTTCCGAACAAGGCATGGCCCAACCCATCCACTATGCCTCCGGTAACCTGCTGTAATGCACCGCTGCGGTTCACCACAATACCGCAATCGGCGCCGGCATGAATTTTTTGCAATACTGGTTTCCCGTCTTTCATCGCTACCTCGGCTACCTGAGCGACATACGAGCGATGGGAGAAGTACACGCTGAACCCTTGCGCCACGTCTTTCTTCTTCCCCCATTGGGATTTTTCAGCCACCAGGTTGATGACCCCTTTCATACGGTCAATGTCATACTTGATCTCACCGACAGGTGAATTCTTTGCCCGGTCAAGCAGATCAAGCCGGAATTTTACCGGGTCTTTGTTGCCGGCCAGCGCTACCTCATCGAGGAAGGACTGTTCAGCGTATGCCAGAAAGTTGGTGATCGGCGCGCGCCAGGCTCCGGTAGTGATCGGCGACGTGTGCTCAACGGAATCGATCAGCAGATTATCGACGGCACCAGAAGGAAAATTGTCCTGGCGCGTCGGGTTCCCTGAGTTGATGCCCACACCGCGCAGTTTGTAGCCGATCATATTTCCGCTGGCGTCGAGCGCGGCCTCAAAGCGGTAGCGAACCGCAGGCCGATAGCTTCCGCCCGACATATCGTCCTCGCGCGTCCAGATCAATTTAACAGGAGCTTTGACGATGCTCGAAAGCTCGGCTGCCTCCAGGGCAAAGTCCGTTTTAAGCCGGCGGCCAAAACCTCCCCCCAGGCGCGTTAGCTCCAGCGTGATCTTTTCCGGCGGGATTCCCAATAGTTCCGCCGTCTGGGTTCGGGCCGAGTTGGGTGTCTGCGTTGGCCCAATCAGTTCCACTCCGTCAGGGCGGACATGCGCGAAGAAATTCATCGGTTCCATGGGCGAGTGCGACAGGAACGGACATTGATACTCGCGGGTAATGACCTTCGCAGCAGACTTGAAAGCAGCATCCACATCACCGTCTTTGCGTCGTACTTCAGCATCCTTGCTGTCAAGCAACTCCTTGAACAGGCGGTCATGATCCGTACTGCTCTCGATCACTCCATCCGCATCGTACTCGATTTTCAGCGCCTTCCGGGCTTTCATGACCTGCCAGGTAGAGGTGCCGACTACCGCCACGTTATTCTTAAACGTAACGACATCAACAATTCCGGGCATCGATTTCGCAGCAGAAGCATCCACTGATTTTACTTTCATTCCGAAAGCCTTCGGACGCTGGATCATGGCGATCAGCATGCCGTCACGATAGACATCCACGCCATACAGCGGCTTTCCTGTGAGCATCTCGCGGTTATCAACGTTGCGTACCGCCTTGCCTATGAGTTTAAAATCCTTTTTGTCCTTAAGTCTGACATCGGCGGGAACTGGTATCTTCGAAGCCTCGGTCGCAAGCTCCCCATAGGTAGCCTTACGCCCGCTCTCCTTGTGGATCACAAAACCATTATCCGTTGACAGTCCGGATGCCGGCACGTTCCACTTCTTTGCGGCAGCCTCGATCATCATTTGTCTTGCCGTAGCACCGGCCTTGCGCAGGCGTTCCCAGGAATGGGGAATAGCTCCGCTCCCGCCGGTCACCTGCCGGTCGTATTTTTCGGTATTCAACGCAGCCTGAATGACTTTCACCTTGGACCAGTCGGCGTCCAGTTCTTCCGCCACGATCATGGGGAAGGAAGTCTTGATATTCTGACCCAGCTCCGGGTTTGGAGAGAAAATGGTAATTACATCGTCCGGAGATATGGAAAGGTAACTGTTAAAGCCTATTTCCCCTTCAGCGAAAGGCACTTCTCCTATCGCTTCCATGGAGGATGCCTCGCTGCCATTCCAATAGAAACCAAGCAATAGGCCACCACCGGCGGCGGAGGCGATCTTCAGGAAATCGCGCCTGTTCGTACGAGTAAGAGTTGCCATGGTTATTGGTTATTTAAGTTTGGAGGATGCAAGTTCAACCGCTTTGTGAATACGGTGATAGGTTCCGCACCGGCAGAGGTTGCCGTTCATTGCGTCGTCGATCTCCGCCGAAGATGGCTTCGGATTCCTGGCCAGCAACGCCGCTGCCGTCATAACCTGGCCGGCCTGGCAGTAACCAC
Organism: Cyclobacteriaceae bacterium; assembly: GCA_036515095.1. GTDB lineage: Bacteria > Bacteroidota > Bacteroidia > Cytophagales > Cyclobacteriaceae > ZC4RG29. The sequence goes on from DATBVZ010000094.1 coordinate 5,038, forward strand.
ACTGTGGAACATCCACCTCATCCCAGGCCAACTGTACAGGATGATCCCCGATTTCCGAGAGGCCTTCGATGGTGGTGACATTGTTTGAGCCAACCGCCGATACCGGCAGCACGCAGGAACGGACCGCATTGCCGTTCAGGTGCACCGTGCACGCGCCGCACTGTGCAATTCCACAACCATACTTGGTACCGACGAGACCAAGATTATCCCGAAGTACCCACAACAACGGGGTATCAGCGTCTACATCAGCCTCGTAGCTCCGGCCATTAATTTGTAGTTTGTAATTAGCCATTTTTTTAGAGTAAAGGTTATACTGTCTTTAATTTAGGGAAATATCCTTTGAGACCGAAGCAAAAACAAATGTATGGTTAACCCTTTGTGTGGGTGGTGGGGGATAGTAGGCAGTGGCAAGGACAGTAGGGCAAGGTGCGCACCAGGTCCCTTCGACAAGCTCAGGCACCGGTGGTTGAGCCTGTCAAAACCAACGGGATCCCATCAACGCATCAACCAGTTGTCTCCAGAAAGCCGCCCGTGAAGCCGGATGGTGTGGAGCGGCCGCCACGTTTGCTCCGCGCGGTATTCAACCATTCAACCTGCCTGTCCCGCAGGAGGCCAGCGCGAGGCAGGCAGGCCCTTCAATTCTTCCTCAATAGTAGCCAATAGGCAAAGGGCAGTAGGCCCCCCCTCGCTCGATGGTTACATAGATGTGAGTTTGAGTTTAGTCCAAATTCTGTCACAAAGACAGCT
>DATBVZ010000095.1:0-6090 GCA_036515095.1 Cyclobacteriaceae bacterium
GATCATGAGTTCAACGGGTACAACGAATAAGGAAACTGATGTAGTATCTGCGCTCGCGAGTGCGATCGGGACTATTCCGGCCATACAGCAGGTAAGGGAAGATTGTTACAACTACCTGCAGCAGTCGGGAATGCCGGGACTTCGTCATGAAGAATACCGGAATACACCGCTTACCAAGGCGCTTGAGAAGTTCGACCTCTCCCGGGCGCGATCGCATGGGACTGTCGGGGCAGTCACGACCGACTACGTTGTTCCCGAACTGGATGCCTGGTCACTGGTCTTTGTTAACGGTCTGCCGGATGAAGCCCAATCCAGCGCTGCCCTCCTGCCCGGCATTTCCATCAGGCCACTGCAGGGCGCGCTTGAATCCGGCGAGGGTCTTGTGTACTTCGCCAAAATTGCCAATCCAAAGAAGGATGCATTCGTGGCATGGAATACCGTTGGCTGGGATAATGGTGCATACATAGAAGTAAAAGACAACACGATCGTCGATAAGCCCATTATTATCTATCACGTGACCGATGCATTGGAAGGGCCGGTCGTCACCATCAGCCGGAACATGATCGTTGTCGGCAGGAATTGCGAACTGACATTTATTCAAAAATTCAGTTCACAAGGTACCCATCCCCGGTTTGTCAGTTCTGTCACAGAGGCCGTGGTAAATGAGAATTCAGGACTGACTATTTATTCCTTCCAGGACGATGCCGGCGAGCACCATCAGTTCAATCACACCCAGGTGCTTCAGAAAGACGCCACCCGGGTAAATACATTCGTGTTCACGCTGAACGGAAAAACAATACGCAACAACCTGGAGCTTTCCCTGGACGGAGAGCGATGTGAGTCGCACATGTTTGGCCTGTACCTGCTTAAGGGAGATACCTTGGCCGACAATCATACGGTGGCCGATCACCTCAAACCGAATTCCTTCAGCAATGAGTTGTATAAAGGCGTACTTGATGATCGTGCCAGAGGGGTATTCAACGGTAAAATTTATGTGCGGCCCAACGCACAAAGAACAAATGCTTTTCAATCGAACCGGAACATTCTCCTTACCGATACGGCTAAGGTCAACACCAAACCGCAACTTGAAATCTGGGCTGATGATGTAAAATGTTCGCACGGTTGTACTACCGGCCAACTGGATGAGGAGGCTCTGTTCTACCTGCAAACGAGGGGAATCCCCAAGTCGGTTGCCAGGGCCATGCTATTGTACGCGTTTGCCGGGGAACTGATCGAGGCCATCAAGGTTCCCGCGTTGAAGCTGTATCTTGAGAAAATTGTAAGCAGGCGCTTGCAATAATCCACTTAAGTAACTCTGTTATGTCAACCTCTGCAACGGTGAGTCTGGATATACAAAAAATAAGGGAGGAATTCCCCGTACTAAATCAAACGGTTAACGGGCGTGACCTGGTATATTTTGACAATGCCGCCACTTCACAGAAACCCCGGAACGTAATCCAGGCGCTGACGGACTATTACCAGTCGTACAACGCCAATATCCATCGCGGAATCCACACGCTTGCCGAGAAGGCAACGAAGGCGTACGAAGATTCCCGGGAGGCAGTCAGGGGATTTATCAATGCTCCGGGCGTGGAGGAAATTATTTTCGTAAGGGGTGTAACGGAAGGCATTAATCTGGTGGCTTCCTCCTACGGTCGCGCCTTTATCGGAGCGGGCGATGAAGTGGTGATCTCGGGACTCGAGCATCATTCCAATATTGTACCCTGGCAAATGCTATGTGAAGAAAAGAAGGCAGTACTCAGGGTCATCCCTGTCAGCGATGAAGGTGAATTGATGATCGAAGCATTTGAAGGGCTGCTTTCCGATCGTACCCGTCTGGTGGCAGTCAATCACGCATCCAACAGCCTGGGCACAATAAATCCCGTGAAAGAAATCGTTCGGCTGGCGCACCGTCGCGGGGCCGTAGTGCTGGTCGATGGAGCCCAGGCCGGGGCTCACCTGGATATCGACGTAACCGATCTCGACTGTGATTTCTATTGCCTGTCCGCGCACAAGATGTACGGTCCGACCGGTGCGGGAATCCTGTATGGCAGGAAGGCCCTTCTTGAGTCAATGCCTCCTTACCAGGGAGGCGGCGAAATGATCAAGGAGGTTACCTTTGAAAAGACAACCTATAACGAACTTCCCTATAAGTTCGAGGCAGGAACGCCCAATATTGCCGATGTGATCGCCTTCCGGTCAGCCATGGAATTTATCCTGGCTTGTGGACGGGAAAACATCAGGGCCCACGAACAATCGCTTTTGCAATATGCAACCCGGAAGCTGGGCAGCCTGCCGTCCGTCCGTCTGATCGGCACCGCGACGGAAAAGGTAAGTGTGCTTGCTTTTGTTGTGGAGGGCATACATCATTTTGACATTGGTCAGATGCTGGATTCCAGGGGCATCGCAGTGAGAACCGGACACCACTGTACGCAGCCGCTGATGGACCGGTATGGAATTGAAGGAACGGTAAGGGCATCATTCGCTGTTTACAATACAAAGGAGGAGATTGATCAACTGGTTGAGGGGCTTAGTCGTATCATCAATTTTGTTAAGTAGCCCTCACCGGCAGGCACAATAAACCCGGATCAGCAAATGGCCATTTCGAAGATACAGGATGACATCGTCCGTGATTTCTCGCTCCTCGATGCGGATGCCGAGATGAAGGTGTTGTATGTAATGGAACTCGGACAGGCGCTGGATGAGATGCCTGAAGCAGATAAGACGGATGATAACATTGTAAAGGGATGCCAGTCCAAAGTCTGGTTGACTGCCCGTCTCGAAAGGGAGAAGGTTTACTTCACAGCGGACAGCAATACGGCAATTACCAAAGGTCTGGTTAGCTTGCTGATCCGCATATTTAACGGACAGACTCCCGATGCCATCCTCGCCGCCGAGTTGTATTTTATGACTGCCATTGGCATGGAACGATTCATTGGTACCCAGCGTTCCAATGGATTCTCTTCCATGATACGACAAATGAAATTGTATGCCCTGGCGTTCAAGACAAAAATGGAAATAGGATCATGACTGATTCGGTTTATCACAACGTGAACGACACGGCAACACCGGATTTGCGGGGGAAGGTAATCGCTGCCATTAAGACGGTATATGACCCGGAGATTCCGGTGGACGTTTACGAACTGGGGCTGATATACGAAATTAATGTCTACCCGGTAAACAACGTGTATGTGTTGATGACGCTGACTTCCCCCTCGTGTCCGTCAGCGGAAGTGATTCCAGGGGAGATCGAGCAAAAGCTGCGGGAGATTGAAGGGATCAATGACGTGAAGGTAGAGGTCACCTTTGATCCTCCTTATGCACAGGATATGATGTCCGAAGCAGCAAAATTGGAACTCGGTTTCCTGTAAGTATTATTAAATCATAACCTACAAAATAAATTTGAGTACTATGTATCCCGAACAATTAGTTGCGCCGATGCGTCTGGACCTCACCAGTGCCGGTTTCATGGAGCTAAGAACAGCAGAAGAAGTTGACGATCAGCTCAAGGATCAGAAAGGTACCACCCTGGTGGTAATTAATTCGGTATGCGGCTGCGCCGCAGGCGCTGCCAGGCCGGGCGTTAAATGGGCATTGCAAAACACAGAAAAGAGGCCCGACAAGTTAGCCACCGTATTTGCCGGTGTGGACGGCGAGGCCGTCGCAAGGGCCCGTGAATACACGTTGCCCTACCCTCCCTCCTCTCCTTCCATAGCGCTGTTTAAGGACGGTGAGCTTGTGCATTTTGTTGAACGGCATCATATTGAAGGCCGCAACGCCCAGATGATCGGGGAACACTTGCTGGAGGTATTTGATGAGTATTGCTGACCGGGTTGCGTAAACCCTGCACTGCCGGTGCGATCAGATGTCAAGAACCTCTCCGGTAGTTACTTTCTTCTCTTTGTCCAGGATCTCGTACCGTGAATAGTTGCTCCTGTATTCCGGTACGAGTTCTTTCATTAAGGCCACCATCTTCAGTTCATTCTTGTCGTTGACCAGGTCATGAAACAGGTCGATAAAACGATTGACCTCATCATAGGGGTATTCCTGAACTCTGGCGATCATTATTTTCTCGTGATGCGTGGGCAGCGTGTCCTCCTCGTTGTTCAGAAGTTCTTCAAACAATTTCTCACCTTCGCGCAGGCCCGTGAATACAATCTCTATGTCTTTACCCGGTTCATACCCGGAGAGCCATATCATTTTGCGGGCGAGGTCAAGGATCCTGACGGACTGGCCCATGTCAAAAATAAAAATCTCCCCGCCTTTTCCCATAGCGCCAGCCTCAAGTACCAGCTGACACGCCTCCGGAATGGTCATAAAAAAGCGCGTGATCTCCGGATGGGTGACGGTAATTGGTCCACCCTGCTCGATCTGCTTCTTGAAGACCGGTATGACAGAGCCATTGGAGCCCAATACATTGCCAAACCGCGTGGTAACAAAGCTCGTTTGAAATTTTCCCGCCTGTTGCAGCGCATTGTTCAGCGACTGGACGTATATCTCGGCAATTCGCTTCGAGCAACCCATGACGTTTGTAGGATTCACTGCCTTGTCTGTGGAAATCATGACGAATTTCCGGACCTTGAATTCGACCGCCAGATCCGCCAGTATCTTGGTGCCAAGAATATTGCAGCTTATGGCCTCTGAAGCATTGCTCTCCATCATCGGCACATGTTTGTAAGCAGCTGCATGAAAAATAATCTCCGGTTTGTGCGCATTAAAGATTGAAGCAATTCTGTGCAGGTTGGTGATGTCGGCAACATAAGGGAACACATGCGCCCTGCTTCCGCTCAGCAATATCTCCCGCTCGACCTCAAACAGCGGGCTTTCAGCCTGATCGATCAGTATAACAAACGCCGGGTCGTAGCGAATTACCTGCCGTACCAATTCGCTGCCAATGGAGCCTGCCGCTCCCGTTATGCAAATCCGCTTGCCCTTGATCTGGTTGGCGATGTTCATGTTATTCAGATGAATGGCATCTCGTTCAAGAAGATCCTCGATGTTAATGTTCTTGATCTGATTGATGCTCAGCTCCCCCTTTACCCAACGCTCAGCCGGCGGTACAACCCGTACCTTCACCTTGTTCTCAAGGCAAAGATCCACAATTTCATTCTTGCGGTCGGGCGGCAGATTCTTGACGGTAATAATTAACTCGTCGACGCTGAACGTATTGATGACATCCTCCAATTCGCGCCGGCCCGCCTTGAATATCCGGGTTCCATCGAGCACTTTACCGATCTTGTTGTCATCATGCTCTACGAATCCAACCACTTTGGCGGTCGCCGAGGAATCGATAACATGTTTGGTGATAATGCCGGTGTGGCCCGAACCAAAAATGAGCACATTCGCACGATTCGTCATTTTCCTCTTATAATACGAGAAAATGTATTTTACGAGAAGCCGGTAATTGAACAGGAACAGGAAAGAGGCCAGGAAGGAAATGAAAATTACCGAATAGGGAATGAGGTTGTAAAGGACATTGTAGTAGTAAATCAGGTTAACTGAACAAACCAAAACGAGGTTCAGCATCACCACATAAAAAATCCGAACCCCATCCTGAACGCCCGTGTAGCGGATAATACCCCTATAGCTGTTGGTAACAAGTATGGAAAATAATCCACATACCAATTGAATTCCCAATGCGGCAAAAAAGTTGCTGGCTAATATATCTTCAATTACGAAACTGAATCGCAGGAGATAACCGATGACGGTTGAAAGCAACAGGATCGCAAGATCTATGAAGATAATAATCCATCTTGGCAGTATTTTCAGGTTGTAAATCGTATCGACGAAAAAATTCCTGTTCCCTGCCATAATCAGATCGGCCTGTAGCCACCGAGCAATTTTAGTGAATAAAGCGACTTCATGGTAAAAAGTACGCTGTAACAACCCTGTCGATACCCTTGATTATCACCCTTCCCGACGACTACGACAACAGGCACCCAAAGATAAAAAAAGGGAAACAATCTACGAGTTTACCGGCGTATCATTTTGCCGTCTATCGTCACAAACGATTGTAAGGGTAACCTTCAGTCAATTTTGACAAATCGAAGGTAAATAGGCTCTGCTTCACCCGATATTCTCAAAACATAC
>DATBVZ010000096.1:0-3995 GCA_036515095.1 Cyclobacteriaceae bacterium
GGTAAAAAGGCGTTCACCTTTGTCAGTTCCTCCAGCCAACGCATTTTAGGAGTTGAAGCCGGGACCATCATGGCGGATCCCTCCGTCATGGAGGGGCTTGTTCACAAGGACGATCTTGCCTATCTCCGTGAATCGTCGGAAGAAAGTGAGCAGAATGGAAAGGAGTGGTACTGGCAGGGCCGCATGCATGTAAACGGACGCCAGCGGTGGATAGAGATCAGTTCAAACCATGCGCATGACCAGGATGGCCGGATTCTGAGAAGGGGTATACTCCAGGACATTACCGACCGGCGGCTGTCCGCCAAAGAGAGTGAGATCCGCTATCAACTTATGGTCCGGAAAATTCCAATTGGCATCATGATCCTGGCTGACAATCAGATCGTATTCAGCAACGACATGGCCAATCAGATCCTGGGTGCAAAGCGGTCAAAGGATCTGACGGATGCGGGTATTCTCTGCTTCGTTCCCGAAGTCAGCCGGGATGCTGCAAGGAAGGAATTGGAGGCTGCGCGGCAGGGGGTCCCGTCGCGATCGAGTGAACGGAAATTTGTCAGGCTGGACGGCAATGTGGTTGATGTTGAGGAAATGGCGTTTCCTTTTATTTTCCGTGACAAGGATGCCGTACAGATCGTATTCAGGGACATTTCCGAGAAGAAACTCACCGAAGCCAGGGTGAGAAAGAACGAGACATTGTTCACGGGACTCTTCAACAGTATTCCCATGGCAACGGTGATGCTGGATAAAGGGGGCAAGGTTGAGCAGATCAATGAAGGATTCCGGAAAATGTTCGGGTTTGAACTCGCTGAATTAAAAGGGCAGAACCTTAACGACCGCATTGTTCCGGAAGAATTGCGCAATGAAGGGATAGACCTGAACAATCTGATAACCGAAAACCGCATTATCAGTGTTGAGACCATTCGCCGTCATAAGAATGGCCAGTTGGTCAACGTGATCCTTTATGGTGTTCCGGTAATGCTTGATCACGAAACAATCAGCATCTACGGTGTATACGTTGACATTACCGATCGCATGAAGGTCGAAGAGGAATTGAAGATCCGCAACGCCGAGCTTGATAACTTTGTATATAAGGTCTCTCATGATCTGCGTGCACCGCTCTCGTCGATCCTTGGATTGGTCAATCTCTCCAAGGTTCCGGATAATCCTGACAATTTGCTGGACTACATAAATATTATTGGTGATAAGGTTGAGCATCTCGATCATTTTATCAGCGATGTACTGAGTCATTCAAAGAACCTCAAGATGGAGGTGTCGATTGGGAAGGTCGAGTTGAATCAGATTATCGAGGGCGCATTCAGGGATCTCAATTACCTGCAGGGAGCAAAGGACCTGATTTGGCACGTTACGGTAGAAGGTGTCGAGTTTTACAGCGATCCGTGGCGTATTGCAGAAATCTTCCGGAATCTGGTGTCAAATGCCATAAAGTACAGGCAGATAAAAGGCAATCGGATTCCGGAAGTTATGGTGCACGTGAATGTTGATAATTTGCGGGCAGATATTAGCTTTGCCGACAATGGTATCGGAATTTCGGAAGAAAACCTGAACAGGGTATTTGAGATGTTTTTCCGCGCTACCGAGCAATCCGATGGTTCGGGAATAGGACTTTATATTGTGCGGAACGCCGTGGAGAAACTGGGAGGGGAAATCACAGTGGCCAGCAAACAGGGTGAAGGCACGAGGTTCCACATTGTTTTGCCGAACCGGATTGCCAGCGGAATTACAAAATCGTTTCCGCTGGTGTATGAGCAGCGAGAATGAGAATTATTGAAGTAAGTTCCCGTAAACATGTCAGGGATTTTTTAGCGCTCCCGGTAAAACTTTACAAGGATGAGCCACATTGGATCCGGCCCCTGGATAAGGATATTGAGCTGGTATTCGATCCGCAGAGGAACAATTCCTTCCGGCACGGCGAATGTACGCGATGGCTTCTGTATGATGACCGGAATAAAGCTGTTGGAAGGGTCGCTGCCTTTGTAAACAATAAGACGGTGCACAAGGGGAATGATCAGCCAACGGGTGGCCTCGGTTTTTTTGAATGCATAAACGACCGGGAGGCAGCTTTTTTGCTTTTTGACCAGTGCAGGAAGTGGCTGCACGAGCGAGGTATGGAGGCAATGGATGGTCCGGTTAATTTCGGAAGCCGCGATCGCTGGTGGGGGCTATTGATCGACGGATTTGACCGGGAGCCCAACTACCAATGCACCTATAATTTCAGGTACTATCGCGATTTCTTTGAGGCGTACGGCTTCCGGGTATATTTCTATCAACTTACCTACGGTCGCAGGGTGCTGGACCCGGTATCCCCAAAACTGGCGTATAAGGCAGGACTGGTTGCCAGGGATCCGGATTATGAATTCCGCTACCTGAAAAAGAGCGAAATCCGGCTACTGCCTGACTACCTGGTAGAGGTCTATAACAGGGCATGGTCCAACCGGTCGGAGAATCCCGAGATCACCATTACCCAGGCCCGGAAAATGGTCAGGCAGATGAAGCCGATAATGGATGAAAAATTGTTGTACTTTGGCTTTTACAAAGGGAAGCCTGTTGCTGTGTACATTTCATTGCCTGAGCTCAACCAGATTTTCAAGTATGTGAACGGAAAGCTGGATTGGCTCGGAAAGCTCCAGTTCGTTTGGCATACCTTCCGGAAATCGAACCGCAAAGCATTTGGGATTTTGTTTGGGGTTGTTCCCGAGCACCAGGGTAAGGGGGTGGACGGGGCAATTGTAATGGCTGCAAGGGAGATGCTGCAGGAAAAGTATCTCCGCTATGATGAGTACGAGATGAACTGGATTGGTGACTTTAACCCGAAAATGATCAAGGTCGTGGAACAGGTGGGGGCGCATGTAATGAAAAGGCATGCCACATACCGCAAGCTCTTTGACGAATCAAAACCGTTCAGGCGTGCGCCAATCCTGGGGTGATTATGGAGCAGCAAGAGTCAAGGTCGCGTTTTTTGTTCAAAAACCTCATTCGGGGTTTGATTTGGTTCGCCGTTATTATCACTGCTTTTATATTGATTGAAGATTATCTTCAGGAAAATTTTCAGGAAAGCATCGAAGCAATTCACGATAAGCCCATACCGCTGTTCTCAATTTTTTTTGCTTCTGAAGTCCTCTTTGGATTTGTACCACCCGAATTCTTCATGATGGTATGGATACTCCATGATATTCCTGTGCAAAATTACGTCATCAATTTGTCGATCCTCACTGCTTTTTCATATATCGCAGGAATAATCGGTTACTATATTGGCAGCCGGTTCTCAAAAACCGCATTGTACAGGAGAATTCATGATCGGTACCTGTATCAGTATGACACACAACTCAAGCGCTACGGCGGATACCTGGTATTTGTCGGCGCCGTCACGCCGCTTCCCTTTTCGGCCATGTGCATGCTGGCCGGGTCTATACAGTTCAATTTCAGGGATTTTGTGCTTATTTGCATAACGCGGATTCTGCGGTTCTTAGTATACGGATGGATGGTATGGTCTTTCCCCAATTGGTTTGCGTAATGAACGCGTTAGTGTCGTGCGAAAATCCTCTATAAACGATGAAACGGACAACCGCCGTATTGCTCATAAATCTGGGTACGCCGGATAGCCCATCCGTAAGTGACGTTCGCTCATACCTTTCTCAGTTCCTCAACGATCCCCGGGTTATTGACATTCCCTGGCTGCTGCGCAAGCTGTTGGTAAACCTGATAATAGTGCCGTTCAGGGCCCCTAAATCGGCAAGGATATACAAGCTTTTATGGACCGATAACGGATCTCCACTGCTGTTTTATGGTAGAAAAGTCCAGACTTCTTTACAGGAGGAATTGGGGAAAGATTACTCGGTTTACCTGGCCATGCGCTATAAAAACCCTTCAATCCCGCAAGTCCTCGAAAACATCCGGCGGAATAATCCCCACCGCATCATTGTCCTTCCGCTGTTCCCTCAATATGCGTCAGCTTCCACAGGCTCGGCGCATGAGGAAGT
>DATBVZ010000097.1:0-2840 GCA_036515095.1 Cyclobacteriaceae bacterium
CCGAGTTTGATCATGGCCGTGGTAGAGATCATGTTCAACACAAGCTTCTGAGCCGTGCCGGATTTCATGCGCGTGCTTCCGGTAACAAACTCGGGTCCCACCACCACTTCGACCGGATGGTCCGCATGCTTTGCTACCAATGCGTCGCGGTTGCAGGTGATGCAGCCCGTGACAATTCCATTTTCACGCGCCGCTCTCAACCCGCCGGCCACATAGGGGGTCCTTCCGGATGCCGCTATTCCGATGAGTACATCATCGCTGCTGATATTGAAATCCTGAAGATCCTTCCATGCCTGATGTTCGTCGTCTTCCGCATGTTCCACCGACTTGCGTATCGCCGAATCCCCACCGGCCATTATTCCGATCACCCGGCCATGGGGCATTCCATACGTAGGGGGAATCTCCGAAGCGTCGACAATGCCGAGTCTCCCGCTCGTTCCGGCTCCGATATAAAAAAGCCTGCCTCCGGAGGCCATCCTCCCCACAACGGCATCCACCAAACGCGCAATCGCGGGAATTGCCTTCGCCACTGCCTCGGGCACGGTCTTGTCTTCCCTGTTGATATTCATCAGCAGGTCAGCGACACTCATCTTCTCCAGATGATCGTAATACGACGAGGATTCCGTGATTGACGTCATTCGCAAAGGGCATAATGCTTTGCCCTGGTGCAAATATACGCGATCAGGATGAGTTCTAAAGCGGCAGGATCATGAACGGGGCCGGGCCGTCAGATCGCTTTGGTGGTAGAGGGTTAGTCCGGCTATAGGACCTTCAAGAATGTTTTTGACTGTTATACCCTTATCGTTGGCCACCTGCCGTAGAATGTCGCTGAAATAAAATGCTATGGATCCCGTAAAGTGTACCTTCAGCGATCGGTAGCCTTCGTACTTCATCACATTGTTTTCGTAGAATTCAGCAAAGCTGGAGTAAATGAGTTTGTAACAATACGGCTCATCCAGGTGCTGGAAGATGAACCGCGTGAAACTGGCCAGAAATGCGCTTGGCTTTTCCAACTGGTAAACCCGCTCCAGGATCTCTTCGCGGTGGAAAGGGTAGCGTTGGCGAAACTGGCCGGCAAGAGACGCAGGCATATTTTCCCGCAGGTAATCAACCACAAACCGCTTACCGATATTCGCGCCGGATCCCTCGTCAGCGAGGATCCATCCCAGGTTTGCCACGTTATGTATTATCTTCTCCCCGTCATAGAGGCACGAATTTGATCCCGTTCCCATGATACAGGCTATGCCCGGCTCATGGCCGCAGAGCGCCCGCGCTGCGGCGAGAAGGTCCCATCCGATTTCGATCTCTGCATCCGGGAAAAATCCTTTGAAGGCCTGTTGCACAGTGATCTGGTTCTTCGTGGACGATACCCCCGCGCCATAGAAGAAGATCTTGTCGACCTTCTCTTTAATGAGTGGGAGCACGAAGCTCTCAAGGCCCTTTTTCAAATCTTCGACCGGCTGGTAGTAGGGATTGTATCCAGGTGCGTTGGCCTGACTGATCGCGCCATCGTTGTGCAAGAGTCTCCAGTCTATTTTCGAGCCTCCACTGTCCGCAATGATTATCATCAGGGGTCCTAATTATCGTATTGACGAAATGCAGTACGATTTACCACATTCTAGGCAAGATTTCCAAAACACACACAACCCAAAGCGCAAAATCGGCACCAGGCAGTCCCGGTTCCGGGTCGCTCAGGGAAGGTTCTTAAGCTGTCCGATCGCCCCAAAGCGCTCAAATACTCTATCGGTATGTGGCGCATCGGGAAGCTCATCAGTCAGGTCCTGGCCTGCCCAGTGCTCGTAGTGGGCACCCCTTCTCCACATCCGGGAATAGGTCACATCATAGATTATCCCCTTGTAGGCAACCCATATTTCCGGTCTGTCCTGGCCGTTGCGGAGTGCAAGCTGACGGCTCGTATACGTGGGCAACGTCTCGCCTTTCATTTCGCGGAGACGAAGTGGTTGTGGTCCTTGATAATGGTATACAAAAATTTGACAGGGGGGAGGTCTGACTCTATTCCCAGTACGGATTTGGCTTTGTCGGTAAGCCTGTCGACCGGAACCGTGTTCCCGGTATCCCGGCTCGCCTCAAGGGCCTGGTAGATGACTTCAATGTCACTGTCGTGAAGTTGGGCGGCCTGCGGAAACGAGGGCACGTAGTCATCATCGGCGGTCGCAAAGACGGAAGCGGCCGAGGTTGCTTCCTGGGGTACCAGCTTCACCACAGCCGTGCCGGCAGCCAGATCACCCAATCGCTGGCCCTTTCCGCTGGAAACAATCGTTACCATTGCCAGCGCCCCGCGTAATGCAAACACCTCGATCAAACGGAACAACCATCGCATCAGGTAACTGCCTATTGTCGGCGAAGATCCGTCCAGGCTAACCACCTTTATCTGCATTTGCTTCTTGCCGGGGCTCTGGCCATTCATGAAGATCTCAAACAACGGGTGATAAAGCAGGAAGGGTACCGTAAAGATCAGCACGTTTACGGTTGTCGTAAAAGTGAATTCTTCCAGAATAAAATAACAAAGGAAATTGTAGGCCGTAAGAATAACCGCGTCGATAAGGAAGGCCAGCATGCGATCGCCAAGGCTTGCAATTGGATACTCAATGAAAACGTTTTGGGTGGTGCGTACTCGAATAGTTTCCATTTAACTTTCTTATTTTACACGGTATCGATAATTTGAACACAATTTAAACAGCAATTTAATGCGGAAAATGAAATTCACGCCTCTCATCTTACTCGTGTTCCTGGTTTTCACGGGTTGCACCAAACGAACCGGCGAAGGAGCGTCGCCAGCTGATCCTGCATCCCGCTCTGACGAGCAACTCCGCAACCTT
>DATBVZ010000098.1:0-15044 GCA_036515095.1 Cyclobacteriaceae bacterium
ATCTACCGGAAAGAGTCGTGGGATGGCACTCTACGGACAGGCCACTTATTCGATTACCAACAAATTGGAGGTCTCAGCCGGACTCCGATACGATCATGAGCGCAAAGAACAGAGCGTTCTCGCTGAGTATCAGCAAGACCCGGACCCCAACCCGATATCTCCAATTTTTCCTAATACAAGTGCTTCCGTTTCATTTGATGCAATTTCACCGAAAGTTAGTGTGGCTTACCATTCTAACGACCGCAGCAATCTGTATGCTGTTTACAGCAGAGGATTTCGCGCTGGCGGTCTGACACAGTTCTCACCTGATCCCTCCCAGGCCCCATTGTATGCATATGAGCCGGAGTTCAGTGATAACATTGAAGTAGGCTTCAAGCAAACATTCCCCGACAAGCGCCTTCAACTGAATGCGGCGGTATTCTTTGTGAAGGTCAACGACGCACAGGTGCCGACGCTGGTGCTTCCGGAAGCGGTAACCGTAACACGCAATGCCGGGGAACTGACCAGTAAGGGTTTTGAGCTGGAGCTGGCGGCTACCCCGCTGGACGGCCTGCAGGTGAATTACAGTTTCGGATATACCGATGCGACGTACAATACCCTGAACGTTCCGCAAGGCGGGGAAGAGGTTGACCTTAAAGGCAATCGTCAGGTATTCACACCGGAGCTGACTTCCATGCTGGCGATACAGTATGCTCATGACCTTGGGCTGTCCCTGCCGCTGAAGCTCGTTGTTCGCGGGGAATGGACCCATCTGGGAACGCAGTATTTTGATCTGGCAAACGCGATCCGGCAATCACCCTACCATCTTTTCAATACACGGTTCGGCGTAGCTTCGGATTCCTTTGAGGTTATGGCGTGGGCGAGAAACCTGAGCGATGAGAAATACATTGCATACGCTTATGATTTTGGTGCCACGCACCTGGGGGAACCGAAGAACTGGGGTGTCAGCATTATGAAACGATTTGGAAAATAAATGGCACAACGCACTACCGGGATTATCCGACAAGGGCTGATCGTCAGGTTTGTTTTGCTTCCGACCCTCATGCTGATGGGTTCCTGCGGGAACAAATCGGACAATGCCGGGTGGGTGAAACTGTTTAATGGAAGGGATCTGAATGACTGGATCGTAAAGATCCATCATCATGATGCGGGCACAAACTTTGGCAACACCTTCCGGGTGGAGGATGGTGTTATCAAGGTCAGGTACGATCAGTACGGAGATTTTAACGACCAATTTGGTCATCTCTACTATAAAGAGCCGTTCTCTCACTTTCACCTGATCGTGGAATACCGGTTTGCCGGGGAATTGCAGCCGGGTGCGCCTGATTATACCCTGCTGAACAGCGGCGTGATGTTTCATTCACAGGATCCAAGGACGATGCCCAAAGAGCAGAACTGGCCTATTTCGGTGGAGATGCAGTTTTTGGCCAGTCTTGGAGATGGCAACCCGCGCCCGACGGGCAATATGTGTTCCCCCGGGACAGATATTGTATACGAAGGTGAGCTGTACGACGGACATTGCCTCAACAGCACTTCAGGGACGTTTGAACGCGACGCATGGGTGCGGGCAGAGCTTGTGGTATTAGGAGATTCACTCATCACCCACATGATCAATGGCGACACTGTGCTGCAATACAGCAAACCGACGATGGGCGGTGGTGTGGTGCAGGGTTATGACAGTGCCATATGGCAGCCCGGTAAGGCATTAAAATCGGGATACATAGCGCTCCAAAGCGAAGGCCAGCCCATCGATTTCAGGCGGGTCGAATTGCGAAACCTGGAAAACCATTGAATTTTTTTTGGTGCGTTTTTTTGTTCCCGATGTAACCAAAAAATAACTTTGCCGTTACTCCAACCATACACATTTTTAAATATATTTGTATCCATGAACACAGCAACCTACATCGACATGCAAGTACATCGGAACAAGCGTTTCGTTATTGACTTGTTATCGCCCGGGAATGTGTCTTAGATATTGACTTACGTCATCAATAATCATAAGCCCGGGTAAATTATCCGGGCTTTTTTTATTTCTAAAGACTTACCAATGAAAACTATACATACCATAAGTATAACATTAGAACGACAACTGATCAGTGCGTTCGCCATGCTGGACGCATGGTTTGACAAAGAGTTACCCGGTGATCCGATGGATCATCATATAAACAGCCTGCTCGAACACACGATGCGGGATAACCGGTCGCTGCTTGCTAAAGCGGAAGGACGGTCGGGAAAGCCGGTTAAGCTGACTACCGAAGAATTCGAGAGGCAAATACTCCAATCGCCGTGTCAGGATTCCACGGCAGGTGATCGTTCTGACCTGATCGCCTTCGGGGGTAGCCAGTCAGGTATGCAGAAGAGTCGCCTGCAGGGCCTGCGGAGGGAATTGCGGGATCAACTGGAAGCGTGTTTGTATCAGCTGGATTTGCTGCGCCTGGAAGAAGAGGAACTTCATCAATCGGTTACGGCTGTAGCCAGCCTGCTGGAGCTGGATGTATACCAATACATCTACTGCATTGCCCAACTGACTAAACGAAGTGCGGGGGAGCTGTCAAGATGGTAGGGTCAACCCTTCAATTCGTCAGCCTTTTAAAAGACCCACAGCAGGAGTAGTAGCAGAACGAGCAGGATTGCCACCCATTTTACGATGGCCGGGCGGGAGGGGAATTCATAGCCGCAAATGGGGCATACCTTGCGGTCTGCATCAATCTTCATGGCGCAGGATGGGCATTCCATTTTCTTCATAGGAGCAAGATAAGGCATTGGGATTCTTCTTTTGCGGTGGCGAAAAGGATTTTATGTTATCTTTATTCTACCGGTGCAGTTCTCCTCATTTTGGATGTGCCTGTATTAGTAAAAGAATCCTGATGCTATGCAAGTAGCCCGACCGACCCGCGGTGTTTTCAACCACTACCTGAAGGTGGTCCTTCGTAATTTCTACAGAAACAGGACCTATGCAATCCTTAACCTGTCAGGATTATCAATTGGCTTTGCGGTATTCCTGTACATGGTTATCTATGTGCACTTTGAAACTCATTTCGAAAATTTTCACAGCAAATCAGACGCAATATACCGGGTAACCTATCACTTTAACCCGGGGGATAAGTTTAATGTACACTGGGCAAGGACTGCGGATGATTTTGTCAATCAAATTCCGGATGATATTCCCGGGGTCAGGACACTCATCCGGTTTCAGAATCACGAGCGTAAGTATATCCGGATCGGGGAGAAAAAATTTATACCCAGGAATACCTATGTCACGGACGGCGATGTATTCGATGTATTTGACTTCAATCTCATTGCAGGTAATCCTAAGACCGCCCTTTCGAAACCCCGTTCTATTGTGATAACAACTGCGCTGGCACAACAATACTTTGGTCGTGAAGACCCGATGGGCAAAGAGATTTTTGTTATTGGGGACTTAGACCGTAACGAAACCTCCTACAATGTTACGGGTATAATTGAGGATCTGCCTTTGAATACGCATATGCCCGTAGATATGCTGATCTCTTTCAGCGATAAGTCAGCACGGACAGGGTGGGCATACGCCTATATTCTCCTTGAGGAGGGGGCGACCATTTCGCAGGTTGAAGCAAAAATGCCGGAATTTATCCGGAAGTATCACAGTGAGGAAGATGCCAGGCGTTTTTCGCTGGTTTTTCAGCCGATGAAGGATATCCACCTTCGTTCACACCTCGCCCGTGAATTGGTACCTAACGGAAACGTATTCTATGTCCGGGTCGTGGCTGTTACGGGCATACTTATTCTCCTGATTGCTGTGATCAATTTCATGAATCTTAACAGTGCCATGGCCCTGGGCAGGTCCAAAGAGATCGGGCTGAGAAAGATCCTTGGCGCAGCCCAGCGGCAGATGACTGCCTATTTGCTGACCGAATCGGTAACCTACCACATCGTTGCGCTTGCGATCGGATCAGGTATTGCATACATGGCCTTCCCGGCCTTTCAAAATCTGGTCACCGTTGATTTTCTGGGTTTCTGGTGGCTTGCCCTGGGAATGATCGCCATTGCCATTGCCTGCGGGGTTCTATCCGGGATCTATCCCCTTATCCTGCTGACATCCTTTAAACCGATGGATGTGATCCGGAATACAAAATCGATGAGCTTTGTCAGGAAGGAAAACCGATTCAGTGTGAAGCGGGTAATGGTAACGCTGCAATTTTGTATTTCCATTGTGTTGGCCGGAAGTACACTCATCGCCTACCAACAGTTCCGCTATCTTAATGAAAAAAATCTGGGGATAGAGCAAGACCAGATCATTGCCATACCGGGGGTTCCGGACAAGATCAAGGACAACTTCCCAGCGTTCAAGGAGCACCTGAAGACCCTTCCCGGGATTGCAGGCGTTGCCGCATGCATGGAAGTGCCCTCTCGTGAAATCCGGGATTCCGGCCCGGTACTCGTAAAAGGGGTCAATGATGATCCCGCCACCGCCCCGGTATTGGACGTTCAGATCATTGATCATGATTTCGTGAACCTGTTGGGAATAGAATTCCTGGCGGGAAAAAATATTCCTCAACGTCTTGCCGGCTCGCGAATTCCTGAATTTACAGCTGATTTTACGTTACAGGATTACCTGCTAAACCAGCAAAGAGCCTATCTGATTAACGAAACGGCAATGCATCAGCTTGGCTGGCAGTCGCCGCAGGAAGCAATAGGCCAGGAAATAAACTGGTCAATTGGCAATTTGGTACTCGCTTCCGGACCGATCACAGGCGTGGTGAAGGACTTCCACCAGGAATCGCTGCGAAACAAAGTAGACCCTATCGTGATGGTGTATGAACCGGTATGGATACGAACGTTCCTGATAAAGGTGGAAACCCAACGGATCAAGGAATCACTTGAACAAATTCAGGCAGCTTGGGACACGATGTTTCCGCTTTACCCGCTGGAATATCATTTTCTCGACGACCTTTATCAGAATCTGTACATGGGGGAACGGGTACAACTGCAATTGCTGTGCATCTTCAGTGGACTTGCTATTTTTATTGCCTTTACCGGTCTCATCGGAATGATCGCATATGCCCTGGCAACGCGCGTCAAGGAAATTGCGATTCGCAAAGTTCTGGGCGCATCCGTTACCGATCTTATCCGTATGATCGGTAAGGAGTACCTTACGGTGCTGCTGATTGGCGGCGTTCTCGCCGTTCCCCTCAGTTACTACGGAGTGAAGCAATGGTTGTCCAATTTTGCATACCGCGTTGACATCTCTCCGGCCAGCTATTTGCTGACCCTGGCGGTAATCGCATTTCTCCTGCTGGGTACTATTGGTCTTCAAACTTTCAGGACCTCCCGAATCAACCCGGCAGACACCCTTAGGGATGAATGAGCGCTGATCCATTAACTGTTTTACGTGAACTTCATCGTTTACATTTGCCTGCTGCCTGCTGCCCTTTACGTGCTGAATTCTTGCCCAGTGCCTGCTTCCAGTCGAATCGATGAACCTGACTTTCATTGGGTTCCTATCGCAGTTTTAAATAAATTTACTTCACGCCACTAAATCCATTCAGCCATGATAAGCATATACATTATCTCCGTTATGGCGGCGCTCCTCACGCCGGTAAATGAGCCAAGATTTGAGTCACAGGTCGTTGACGCCAATGTAGCAATAGGATATGGCCTGGCAATAGGTGACGTGGATGGCAACGGCAAGGCGGATATCCTCCTGGCCGACAAGAAAGAGTTTGTCTGGTATCGCAACGGCGACTGGAAACGATTTGTGATGGTCGGGGATCTTACAGAGTCCGATAACGTATGCATTGCGGCGCGGGATATTGATGGTGACGGGAAAGTCGAAGTGGCTGTCGGAGCACAATGGAATCCCGGCGAGACATCAGATGCTGAAAAATCAGGGTCTGTCCACTACCTGGTAAGACCTGACGATCCCACGCAGAAATGGACTGCGGTTAAACTCCATCATGAGCCAACCATTCACCGGATGCATTGGGTGAAGACAGGAGACAGGTACCAGTTGATTGTACTGCCGCTACACGGAAGGGGAAACAAAGATGGAGAAGGTCAGGGCGTGAAGGTCACCGCCTACGAGGTTCCGGATGATCCCAGTGGCGCGTGGAAGCATTCGTTCATCGACGAATCCATGCATCTTACGCATAATTTTGACCCGCTGGATCACAACGGGAGCGAACGGCTCTATATCGGGGGTAAGGAGGGTATCAAGATCATGGATTTTGAGAAAGGAGCATGGGTTACACCATCTTCCGACGCCTGGTTTATGCAGGGTAATGGTGTTGGCGAAGTGCGTGTGGGGAGAATGAAAGGGAATGATCATTTCATCACAACCATTGAACCCATGCACGGCAACCAACTCGTCGTTTATGCGGACGGCAACGATCGGGCACGCACCGCATTAACAAGCGATCTCAGGCAAGGCCATGCACTGGCGACTGCCGACCTTCTCGGCATGGGCAGTGATCAGATCGTGGCAGGCTGGCGTGAAGCAAACGACGAAAACAAGTTTGGTGTTAAGCTTTATGTAGCGCAGAATGAGGGGTATACCGTCTGGAAGGACTACTGGATCGATGAGGGCGGCATGGCTTGCGAGGATCTTAAGATAGCCGACCTGGACGGCGACGGCCTCGATGATATCATAGCCGCAGGACGCGCTACGCACAACCTGAAGATTTACTGGAACAGAAGCAAATGAACCGTTGCAATTTGAATACCTGATTCCTGCGTGCCTGGATCAGGAATCCATTCTCCAAAACCGAAGATGATAATAGCGAACCAAAAGCCCCTGTTTAGTATTCCTGCGGATGTTACTTTTTTGAATTGCGCGAATATGTCGCCGTTATCGAACTCTGTGCACCTGGCAGGAGTGGAAGCAATCGATAAATGCAGGAGTCCATGGGAAATAAAATCCGAAGATTGGTTCAATCCGGGAGAAGAACTCAGAGCCCTGTTCGCCAGGATCATCAGCGCGGACGCTGAAAATATCGCTTTGATCCCGTCGGTCAGCTACGGTATCGCCATTGCCGCAAGAAACATTTCTCTGCGGAAAAGCCAGAAGATCATCGTAATCGAACAGCAATACCCGTCAAACTATTATGCCTGGCACGAACGATCAAAAGAAAGCGGAGCTGAAATTGTAGTGGTCGAACGGCCTCAGGACAATAACTGGACACCCGCTATTCTGGATGCAATAGACGACCGGACAGGTGTGGTTGCAATTCCAAACTGTCACTGGACAGACGGGAGCCTGATCGACCTGGAGAAAATAAGCAAGGCAGCAAGGAACGTTAATGCCGGTCTTGTGGTGGACGCAAGCCAGTCGGTAGGGGCCTATCCGCTGGATGTCAATACGATCAGGCCCGACTTCCTGGTAACCGTTGGGTACAAATGGCTTATGGGACCTTATGGTCTGGGGTATCTGTATGCCGACCGGAAATATTGTGCGGATGGAATGCCCCTTGAATTTTCCTGGCTGAACAAGAAGGGCAGCGAAGACTTCGCAGGGCTGGTGGCCTACCGGGATGAATACCGGGCAGGGGCACGAAGATTCGATAGCGGAGAGTATCCATCCTTCATCAAGATCCCCATGGCCATTTCGGCGCTGAACCAGATACTGAAGTGGGGCGTTGAAAATATTCAGGATTCGTTATCGGCCATGACGGAACAAATCATAGAGAAGGCACACCAATCAGGATATGAAACCACCAACCGTAAATACAGGGCAGGTCATATGGCAGGGGTAAAATTCCCCGGCGACAGAATTGTATCATTGAGCAAAAAGTTGAGTGATAGCAGGATCTATATCAGCTGGCGGGGGACGAGCATGAGGATATCGCCTCACCTGTATAACGATGCGAATGACATGAACAGGCTGTGCGAATTTCTATAAGATGCTTTACTTCCGGCATCCGGTAAGGGATGTGGCTGCAACTAAGCCGTGAGGAAACCTGGCCTAACGCGTGTGGAAAGTTTTCCATGATTCGTCGGGGTAGGCAGATTTGTGTTACGTGGTCAGATCAAAGCCGGACTACTTCATTCGCCTTCTCCCCGGTGCAAAATAGGAGGCAGATCGCGAATAAGCAGTAGGCCCAAAGCCTGGTTACAGTTTTTTTCCTGATTAAGATCAGGAATGTCCTCAACCTTTATCATTTCATTGGTGTTCGTTAAGGAGTATCTTCAATTTAATTAAAAGCACCGTTCTTTGAGAATAGCGTAATTTTTCACCATTAACAGTAACGTATATGTCAGTAGTTAAAGTATTTGAAGTTCTGGCTGACTCCAAGGTGAGTTGGGAAGACGCAGCGCAACAGGCTATTGCAAAGGCCGCGAAAACGGTGCATAATATCAAATCGATCTATATCAAGGACCACAGCGCTACGGTAGAAAATGGAAAGATCGGAGAATATCGGATTACGGCGAAGATCAGTTTTGAACTGGATTGATCGGGTTTGTGTGCGGGCAGGTACTACGTGCAGGGGTCTTGCTTTCTATTTTACGAGTGTGATTTTGTAAACATTTAAATCGAAGCGATATGCCACTCGACTTTGAAAAGTACGCCATGAAGGGGAATGAGTTCGTTAATCTCCTGGCGAAGAACCTGGGAGATGAGACCGGCAGGGCCCGGGCAGGAAGGATATTGAGAAGTGTTTTCAGGACGTTACGCAATCATCTTACGCTCGAGGAATCTTCGGATCTTCTGGCTCAATTGCCAATGGCTATAAAGAGTGTGTACGTGGAAGGCTGGAGGATCAGTCAGCCGCATGAAAGGATCAGGACAATAGAGGCGTTTGCAGCCGAGGTCATAAAGGAACAGGGTCAGGTTGCCTGGCGGGATTTCAGCAGCCTTGATGAAGTGATCCAGTCGGTGCGGGCGGTCATTGAGACGATGGTAGCATACATTTCGGCGGACGAAATGGAAGAGGCTTTCGGTACACTGCCAAAAAACCTGAGAAGCATCTTCTCGGCCTGGGTTCCTTCTTAACCGGGTGAACCAGCAATACCAATCTTTTAGATCAATCAATACGATATGAAGATCATCTTTCAGGCGACGGAATTCAGACCTACTAAAAAACTAATAAACCTTGCCCACAAGAAAGTGGGAACACTGGATCGATTCCATGACCGCATTGTGGAGGCGCACGTCCACCTCAAGAAGATCAGGTCAGCCAAACCTGACAACAAATTATGCGAGATCCGAATTGCACTGCCCGGCAACGATCCGTTTGTTTCCAAGCGTGCCATCAGCTTTGAAGAGGCTATCAACAAGGCTGTTGAGACCATGAAGCGCAGGATCGATGACCGTAAGGCCAAGAGTAAGGAAATTTTGCCGGTGTAGTTTGGCGCATTGCCTGCACTCAGGGTTCGAATCCCTGCAAGTTGACGTTGCATCAATTGAGCAGGGATAGGCAACGGGTGCGCGTGTCATCGGAGTGGTTCCAGGTACCGCTTCATTAACTGAAGGTACTTCTCAGTTTCGTTCAGTGAACGCCTCCTGTCTGCATCATTTGCTGCATCCCTTGCACGGAGGCTGTTCACTTTTGCCCTTACGTTTGCGCGGTAGCTCTTATAGTACGTAAAGAGTCGCTCCTCGCGGGGATCGCCCATGGCCGGAAAAGCGACGTTGTAGGTCTGCATGAACAATTCTGCCAGATCACTACGGCCAAAGACGTCGAGATCCATGCAAAGAAAGGCTACTTCGTTCAGGACATCGATGCAGCGATAATCGTCATTGAATTCGATGCAATCAAAGATTACGGGTTCCTCAAGCAGAAAAATATTCCGGGAGTGCAGGTCCCCGTGACAATCCCGGACGAACCCCGACCGCATTCTTTGGCGCAGCAGATTCTCGTTTGTTCGGAGAAACCGGTCGGACATTTCTACCGCCGCTGAAATCAGGTCACTCGATTCCTTACTTAGTTGTTGTTGGACAAAGTTCCTTTCGTTGGCGAGATCATTGAATTTCGTCTGAATATCCAGGACATCATTGGGATACACAACCAATGCCTTCCGGTGGAAACCCGCAACCTGTTTCGCCAGGCTGGTGATCTGAGAATTACTCACCTTGTGTTCTTTGAGCAGAACATCCATTTGTTTGCTGCTGTCCAACCTTCGCATTTTCAGCGCGCAGTCGATCTCTTCCCCGTCAGGACCACCTATAGTCAGGGACCCGTGTGCCCTGCACACCGGCAGGACGCCCAGGTATACATCGGTCGTGAGGCGGTTGTTAAGCATTACCTCCCGCTCGCAGTAGTATTTGCGTTTTTCCGCTGTGGAAAAATCGAGAAAGGAATAGTGCATGGGTTTTTTGATTTTGAAGACATGGTCATCGCAAATAATAACCCACGAAATGTGCGTTTCCACAAGCCTTGGCCGATGGCAGGGTACCGGAAACAGTCCGCCGGTGATCAATTCATGAATATCGTTACTGGTCATTGGGTGTGGATAAATAGTGAACCGCCGTCTTCAGCATCGCTTCAATATTGTTATCGTCTGAGTGAAGTACCAGGTGATCGTCAACCAGCGGTTCCCACTGTTCCCGGATCTTCAGATAGGCTTTGTAGTCTGCCTCGCTGGTTTCTCTCGATCTTTGCAACCGCCGGTGAATCGTGCGTTCATCTGCAGTTACCTCGATCCATCGTATGGGCGACTTTATTCCTTCAAGAAACTGCTTTCTTATAGCATCCTTATAAAACGTGGCATCAAGCACAACGTCCATGTTTCTTATCTCCGCCTCCCGGACCCGGTTCAGCATCTCCTTATAGACGAGCATTTTCTCCTCCTCCGAGTAGGTACGCACCGGCAGCATCTCCATCCGGACCCGGTCGCTGCTAATGTATCGCGCCGATATTCGCTCCGCCAGCCGCGAGGCGAAGTAGCTCTTTCCAGATCCCGGAAGTCCGAAGACGATCGTTACCATTAGGGGAGGGGGTATAGGTGTAAAGGTATAAACCTATAAGTGCGTGGGGTGTATTAGTGCATGAGTATATAGGTGTCAAAGCGGCCTGCAACGTAAACACCCAAGCACCTAAACACCTGAGCACATTTCTCCCTCTCCGCGTGTAATGCACACATTGCCAATGATTTCCGGTCCGGGAGTACTCCAACCGGCCATACGAAAATTCAGCGTAAATGATTATATTCATACTTATATTGAACATGAATATTCCTGCTCAGGTCGATAGAGAATTATGTTGAGAAGCGTTTTTTGTGCAACGATCCTGGTGTGTCTTGGCATTTCGGTTTCCTTTTCCCAGGAGGCGGGTTTGTACGAGTCGAAGATTCGTCCATTGATGGACAAGAAATGCTTTGAGTGTCATAATACCGGCAATACCAAAGGCGGTGTAAATCTCGACAATTACAAGGAAGAGGAACGCGTGATAAGTGACGGTCAGTTTTGGCTAAAGGTGCTTGAACAGATCAAGATGAGGGATATGCCTCCGAATACGAAGCCGCCCCTTTCTGAAAGCGAATACACCCTGCTCGTCGGTGGGATTGACAGCATACTGCAGCGTTCTTTGCAGGAAAGAAAGCCTGGCCATATTGTGATACGCCGGTTAAGTCACACAGAATACCAGTACACGGTACTGGACCTTCTCAACATTGAGTTCGATGCCAAAAATTATTTCCCGTCTGATGGATCGGGTGGAGGCGGGTTCGACAACCAGGGTGGCTCCCTCTTTATTACCCCCCTGAAGTTCGAACGGTATTACGACGCTGCAGACGCAATTATCCAACAGGTTTACGACAATGAGGCCCTTTGGACGCAGCTGGTGCCGGTCCGCTACAGGCAGACCTGGTGGCAGCAGTTCCGCACCTGGGTCAAGTCCTTGTTTTCCGACAATTATGAACCGATCAATCCGCCGGAGCTGGCTGCCCAGCAAGTGATCGTACCCTTTGCAACCAAAGCCTTTCGCCGTTTTCTGAAGGAAGATGAAAAGACACGTCTTACGGACCTTTTCATGAGCGTTTATGAGCAGACTGATTCCCTGGACAATCCCCGAAGATTTGACGAAAGCATTGCGCAGGCATTTAAATCCATTTTGGTCTCGCCCCATTTTCTTTACCGTGCTGAAGAGGAGCCGCCGAAGAAAGGTGCATATCCGCTCAGCGACTTCGAACTGGCCACACGGCTTTCTTATTTCCTCTGGTCAAGTATGCCTGACCAGGAATTGTTTTCTTTGGCCTATATAGGCAAGCTGCAGGATACCCTTGTCCTGGCTTCCCAGGTGCGGCGGATGCTTGCCGATCCCAGGGCAAAACGGTTTGCAGAAAGTTTTGCCACGCAGTGGCTCGGTGTATCAAAGTTGCTGGACAACCAGGAGATCGTGGACCCTGCGCGGTACCCCGAGTTGAACATGGATATCCGGAAGGCGCTTTACAAGGAAACCGTGGAATACTTCTATTATGTGCTCACTGGAAGCAAGAACATGCTGGAACTGGTTAACAGCAATTACACCTTTGTCAACGAAGAACTTGCCGCGTATTACGGAATCGAGGGCGTTGCAGGGAACGCTTTCCGGAAGATCGCAGTGGATAATGACGCCCGGGGCGGCGTTTTGGGTATGGCTGGCGTTCTGACCACGACCTCCCTTCCCGACAGGACCAGCCCGGTGTTACGGGGGAAATGGGTGATGGAGCAGATCCTGGGTATTTCGCCGCCACCTCCGCCACCCGAAGTAGCGGAATTAACCAAGGATGCATCAAAGCAAAGTGAAGTAGGACTGAGAAAATTACTTGAGATGCACCGTTCCGATCCGGCCTGTTTTTCCTGTCATCAAAAGATGGACCCCTTAGGACTGGGACTGGAGAATTTTGACGCCATTGGCCGGTGGCGTGATTCGTATGGTAAAGCGGAAATCGATCCTTCGGGTGTGCTGTCCGACGGTCAGGCATTTAGTGGCCCTGAGGAATTGAAAGTATTACTCCTGAAGGAAAAGCAACGGATAGCGCGCAACTTTTCCTCCAGAATGCTTTCATACGCATTGGGGCGTTCGGTTTTGTTTACCGATGAACCTGCGCTGCGACGTTTGGAGACCTGTTTGCTGGAAAATAATTTCAACCCGGAGCTCTTCCTGGTAGAACTGGTAAAAAGTTATCCATTCCGAATGAAGCTCAATGATTTCAGAAAAAAAGTGGATGAAGTAATATGAAAAAGAAATGGCAAATTTCGCGCAGAAGAATGCTCAAAGGAATGGGCGCCTGCATTGCGCTACCCTTTCTTGAAGCGATGGCGCTTCCCGGAATGTGCAACCCCATACCAGGGCGCGCCCCGGTAAGAAATGCGTTTCTTTTTCTGCCCAACGGCGTACATCCGGAATATTGGTCGCCCGAACAAACGGGCAGCAATTTTGAATTGTCCCGTCAGCTTCTCCCGCTAAAAAATGTGAAGGATGATATATTGGTGCTGGGTGAACTCATGAACAAGAACTCACTGTTTGAAGGCGCTGACGGACATTATGCCAAAACAGCGAGTCTCCTGACATGCATGCCGATAAAGCAGACCATTGGTGATAACATCAGCAGCGGGGGTATTTCCGTGGACCAGGTTATCGCCAACAATGTGGGGAGCCAAACGCTCTTTCCCTCGCTCGAATATGGTCTCGACCGGATAGCAACCGGTGTGGATATAAATGTCGGTTTCACCCGGCTGTATGCATCCCGCATCTCCTGGAAAACCGCGACGCAGCCGCTGTCAAAGGAGATTGACCCACGGCTGGCGTTCGACAGGCTGTTCCGTTCCTTTGTCCCCGGCCGGGAAGTAAAGGAAGATCCGTGGAAGCAAAGTGTTCTCGATCTGGTAATGGAGGATGCAAAGACATTGAAGAATAACCTTGGACGGTCGGATCAGGACAAGCTGTCCGAATACCTGGAATCGATCCGGAGCGTGGAGAAACGGATATCAAGCGAAGCAAACAGAGAGAAGTTTGCCGCCAACATTACACCGGATATAGTGAACGAACTGGTGAGGGTAAACCAGAACATCGATGAATATGTAGAAATGTACAGCGGTGTCGACGTTACCGAGAAAACGAGGTTGATGCTGGATGTCATGGCGCTGGCATTTTGGAGTGACGCTACGAGGGTGACCACGTTCATGTTCGGCAATTCGGTCAGCAACCGGAACTTCTCGTTCCTTGATGGTGTGAATGGAAGCCACCACTCCATATCGCATCACATGGACAATCCGGACAGGATGGAAGAGTATGCACGTATAACCACCTGGCACGTAGAACAATATGCCTATTTCCTGGAAAAACTTAAGAGCATTAAAGAGGGGGATAAGACCCTGCTTGACAATTCGCTTATTACCTTCTGTTCCGGATTGCGGGATGGCAACCGGCATTCGCCAAGGAACGCTCCGGTTGTCGTTGCCGGCAGAGCCGGTGGGAGGGTGAAGACAGGCCAGCATTTGATCTACGAGAAAGATACGCCATTGGCAAACCTGTACCTGTCGATGCTGCACGCTCAGGATATTGATCAGGAACATTTTGGCGACAGCACCGGAGTATTGTCCGGTATTCTGGCCTAGCACTGGTTGCCCTAAGTAAAGTATCGCGGTAGGGGCCTGGTATAATTGTGACAAACCGCATACCTCCGGAGCAAATTGTTCGACTATAAATTTGTGAAGCTTGGTGAAGGGAAAATACAGGCAAGGTGCCATTATAATTGTATTATTAATTCCTGCAATAACAATTCTGGCGCTCCCCTTTTACCACCCCGGTGAAATGCCATTGTTCCTGTTGATGTTGGGAAGGTTTCACCCCATTATCCTGCATTTTCCGATTGTCCTGATCCTGATGGCACTTGCTTTTGAGATCGTCCGGCGTAATGGCTGGCTCAGGTCCGGCAACGTTGTAATGGTGTTGTTACTGGCGGCCGCCCTGTCTACACTCGCTTCGGTAATGGCTGGATTTTTTCTTTTTGCCTCAGGAGAATACTCCGGCGAGCTGATGGACCGGCATTTCCTGGCTGGGGTTATAACAGGGGCTGCGATTTTCCTGACGGGGGCACTGTTTTTTGTCTATCGTATGACTTCTCGTTTTTATTTTCTCTATTTC
>DATBVZ010000099.1:0-5369 GCA_036515095.1 Cyclobacteriaceae bacterium
TACATTCAAATACGATTGCCGGAGGCTCCACGCGGCATCGAACTCATGTCCGAATTTCAGGTGAACAAATGCCCACTGCAGCCGGAGTTCCGCTTGCAGAAACAGATCTTCCGGCAGTGATGACTTTGTACGTTTCTCCAGCAAGCTTTCGTAGGCATCGTGATAGCTGTCGTATTTCTCGCCGTCCTCGGTGAGGATAAGGTCCAAAGCCCGGGCGAGGGCGATCACGTAATGTTCCTGCGCGGTGGCGGGATCGGGGAGCAGGGCAATGGCTTCATCAATCCTCAGCTCAAGGGCAAGGTCGTAGGCGCGTTGCACGTGGGGTTCAAAATTCCAGTCCTGCGCGGAAGCAGGAATACAACAGGTTGCTGAAAGAAAAAGGCAGACGAGAATGCCTGCCTTTCGGTTTGATCTTTTTGTTCTGGTGTTAGCCAACTTTCCGTCTTCTGGTTGTTATTGTGGTCGTCCGCGAAGATTTGGGCTTGTCTCCTTCATCCAGGGAGTCCATATCCACATCTGCCAGAATACGGCCGGAGTGTTCATCGATAACGATTTTTTTCTTTTCGCGGATCTCGGCGATCTTTTGAGGAGGGATCACGATGTTGCAGCCCTCAGCGGCGCCTCTTACCACGCGTACCACAGCGAGTCCGTTGGTAAGGCTCGTGCGCAGTCGTTGATAGTATTTGAGCAGTTTGTCCTCAATCTTCTGGGTGGCTTTTTCGCGCTCATCCATTAGCCTTTGTTCCTCTTCGTGGCTCTCGGCGAGGATGTCGTTAAGTTCGTTCTTCTTGTTGTTGAGGTGTTCGCCGCGTTCGGCGATGAGGGCGTTGGTCTTTTCGATTTCCTCTTTCTTGGCGGTGATGAGTTCCTTGGCTTCCTTGCTTTTCTTTTCGCAGATCTGGATCTCCAGCTCCTGCAGCTCTATTTCCTTGGTGATGGCGTCAAACTCGCGGTTGTTTCTGACGTTCTTCTGTTGTTCGTTGTATTTCTTAATGAGTTTGTCTGCTTCCTTTGCCGCTTCTTTGTTTTTCTTAATGTTTTCCTCCAGTTCTTTCAGCTCGTCCTCGAATCGTCCCAACCTCGTTTTGTATCCTTCGATCTCGTCCTCCAGGTCCTGAACCTCATCGGGGAGGTCGCCTCTGAGCTTCTTTAGCTCGTCTAATTTTGTGTCTATGGACTGTAGTTTTACAAGTGCTTCGAGTTTTGTTGCAACAGATTGATTTTCCATTATTTACAAGTAGCTAATTGGATTCGTTACGGTTTTCGAAAAATTGATCGCAAAAGTACGAAATTTTTTTGTCAAAATCTCTTTCAGCAGCTCCTTGGTGAATACTTCACTCTCATAGTGCCCGATATCGGCAACCAAAATGCGGTTGTCGGCATCAAAGAACTCGTGGTATTTAAAATCCGAGGAGATATAGGCATCGGCGCCGGACTGGATGGCCTTTGGCAGGAGAAAGCTTCCGGATCCCCCGCAAACTGCAATTTTGCTCAATTTTTTGTCCAGGATGCGTGTGTGACGGATCATCGATAAATCCATACTGCTTTTCAAACGCTTTAAGAATTCCATTGGTTCCAGGGGAACTTCCAGATCCCCTGTCAGGCCGGATCCTGCTTCCTGGTTCTCGTTTGCAAGCCGGGTCAGGTAATAGGCCACTTCCTCGTAGGGATGGCTTTTTTTCAGGGAATCAACCATCCGGTCTTCCAAAAAGGCCGGAAAGATCACCTCAATGCGCGTTTCGTCCACGATTTCGAGGTGGTTTTTTTGTCCGATATGAGGATTTGACCCTTCGGCGGGCATAAATGCGCCCTTTCCAGCCACCCGGAAGCTGCAGTTCTTATAATTCCCGATCTGGCCGGCACCCGCCTCATGGAGGGCATCCAGGACGGCTTCGGTATTTTCGTGCGGCACAAAGGTGACCAGTTTGGAGAGGCTATCCTTTTTGGGTAACAGGATCCGGGTATTCTTCAAACCGATCTTCTCTGCGATCTTCCGGTTTACGCCATCGGGGATGTTGTCCAGGTTGGTATGGATGGCATAGATGGCGATGTCATTCCGGATGGCTTTAATGAGCGTCCGTTCCACATAATTGCTGCCCGTAAGTTTTTTTAGTCCCCTGAAGAGGATAGGATGATGCGCAACAATAAGGTTGGCCCCGGTGTCGATCGCTTCCTGGACGACATCTTCAAGGCAATCGAGCGTCACCAGTACTCCGCTCACCTCCCGCGAGGGATCACCGGTAAGGAGGCCTGAATTGTCATACGATTCCTGGTAAGCCGGCGGCGCGATAGACCCGAGATAGTCGGTTACATCTTTTATCCTCATCCATCGATGGGTTATAGGTTAAAGGTTATTTTTGTGCCGTATGTGCCCGTCGCACGCGGTAAAACTACAATTATTTGATGTTCCTTTTGCGCGTTTTTTTGTTCCCCCTGGCAGTCATGTACGACCTCATAACCCGCCTGCGAAACCGGCTCTATGACCTCAGGCTCAAGCCTTCAACGCGCTTCGATATACCCGTCATCGGTGTGGGTAACCTTGCCGTCGGGGGCTCGGGCAAGACACCCATGATCGAATACCTGATCCGGCTGCTTCGGCCGCAGTACAGACTGGCGACGCTAAGCCGGGGGTATGGGCGTCGCACCACCGGGGTACGCGTAGCGGGGAAATCCGACAATGCGGATACCATTGGCGACGAGCCCTACCAGTTGCACCTGAAGTTTCCGGAGGTGGCGGTAGCGGTCGGTGAAGACAGGGTCCTTGCTGTTCCTGCCTTGCTTGATGAATCTCCCGAAACCGCTGTGATCCTCCTCGACGATGCGTTTCAGCACAGGAGGATAAAGGCCGGGCTTGAAATTCTGGTTACCGAATACAGCAGGCCATTTTATCGCGACTACGTAGTCCCGTCAGGCAGGCTGAGGGAATCCAGAGCGGGCGCTGCGAGGGCCCACCTGGTGGTAGTGACCAAATGCCCGCCTGATCTTTCGGCCGCGGAGGAAGCCAAAATCCGGGCCTCAATAGCCAGGTACGCCGGCCATCCTGTGTTCTTCGCCGGCATCCGTTACGGGCAGCCCCTGCCTTTCGGGGGTCATGCTTTTCCGTTACGGGACAAGGTGCTGCTGGTCACGGGAATCGCTAATCCGGAACCGCTGCGATCCCATATTTCAGCAAACTTTGTGATAACGCGTCACCTTGCTTTTGGGGATCATTACCGGTATTCGGTGAACGATATGGAACGGATCAGGTCGTTGGTTACGGAGGACATGTCTGTACTAACGACAGAAAAGGATAGGGTGAAGCTGGAAAAGCTTGTCGATGGGTCGAAAGGCTCCGGCTACCGGTTGCCGCTTTTTTATTTGCCGATTGAAATGACTTTCTTAAAAAACGGAGAGGATTTTGATGCCATGATCATCCGTACGATCGAAAAGGAAGCAGCAAGAAATGAGCAACCCGAAAAAGCCTAGTATGCCAATCCGCCCCAGCCCACGTATGCGCTCATTGTGGTTTTTCCTGTCTTTGCTGGCGCTTGTATACAACGCAAGGGCGCAGGAAGAGGATACGCCCCGGCGCGGTTCGCGGATCATCGACGACACTACAAAACAGATCTATGGCCCTACGACCTCCGGGTTTTTTTATGAGGACGAAGTATTCCTGAATCAGAAGAAAGTCTATGTGATCGACACCCTGATCCGCGATTTCCATCACTTTACGCCCTACCAGGCGACGGATTACATCTGGCAGGACCTGGGCAACATCGGGACTGCATCGCGGCCCATCTTTTACCAGGTACCGGAATACATCGGCGTTAATCCGGGGTTTGAAGTGTATGACCTCTACTGGCTAGGCCGGAGGATACGCCATTTCGATACCAAGTCACCGTACACCAACCTGAAGGTCAGCCTGGGAGGAAAGGGCAGGTCCATCACCGATGTTTCATTCGCCCGCAATATCAATCCCCGCTGGAACTTTGGTTTTAATTTCCACGGACTGTTTATCGACAAGCAGATCCAGCGGCAGGGTAAAGGTGATCGCAATGCAAGGGGG
The DNA here is from genome assembly GCA_036515095.1 of Cyclobacteriaceae bacterium. Lineage (GTDB taxonomy): Bacteria > Bacteroidota > Bacteroidia > Cytophagales > Cyclobacteriaceae > ZC4RG29. The sequence continues at coordinate 4,046 of DATBVZ010000099.1, forward strand.
ACCTACTACGATATCTTTACTTCGTATCAGTCGCGCGACAGCACCTACACGCTATTCTTCAACTTCGCCCGCAACAGGCACCGGGTCGCCGAGTTTGGCGGCGTATTGGTAGGAGAGGAATACGACCGCTCGGAATTCTTTCAGCAAAATGCACGCAGGGTGTTGACGCAGGCGGAGAGCGGGGAGCTGAGGATGAACCTTCATTTGTTCCATCAGTATGAAATAGGACGGGCGTTGCAGGTTTATCACAAGTTCGACCGGTCACGGCAGGGAAATGATTTTATTGATGTTCCCGCGTCGGCGCCCCCCGGCTATTACGAACACACTGAAGTTGACAGCGCCGATACGTTCGACAGGTCGCGCTTTGTTACCTTGCGCAATGAAGCTGGCATCAAGGGCAACCTCCTGAAACTTTTTTACAACGGCTACTATGCTATCCGTAATTTCAACATGGATTACAAGTACCTGGATTCGGACACCCTGCACGTCCGCACCTCCGGCGCCGAACATTACATTGGCGGACGGATGATGCTGAACCTGGATTCGGTCATGACCCTTAGCGGCCGGGTGGAGTTGATGGACAATGGAAATTTCCGGATCGAAGGCGAATTGCAAAGCCGGTGGCTCGAAGCATCGATAAAGCAGAACCAGTACGAACCGGGTTTTCTGCAGCAGGCGTACCGCGGCAGCCACAATGTGTGGAATAACAATTTCAGTCCGGTGAACGTCACGCAACTGAATGGCTATCTTCACTACCGCACCGGATCGTTTCATCTGTCTCCCGGGATAACCTTCACGCGGATGAACAATTACGTGTTCTTCAACCAGGATACCAGCCGTCTTCAGCATGTGATGCCTGTACAGTCTTCGGGCAGCCACGTGGTATTCAGTCCTGAGTTGCGGCTTTCCCTCAACCTGCTCCGGCACGTGTCGTTCCGCACCCGCGCCATCTATACGTCGTTGCTGGAAAACAGCGATAATGCCATGCAGGTGCCGGAACTTTTTGTGAACGCCCAGCTGGCGTATGAGAATATTCATTTTGGTGGTAACCTGGAAGTACACACCGGTGTGGAGGTGCATTGGCAATCGGCGTACAATGCGTTGGGCTATGAGCCCGCCACCCAGCAATTTTATGTGCAGGATCCGCGTATTGTGTTCCGGTCGAATGCCTATCCCCTTATGGACGTCTTCCTCAATGCGAAGATCAAGCGCGGCCGTATTTTTCTGAAGTACCACAACGTCTTTCAACTCATTACCGGCGACGGCTATTTCCCCACGCCCTATTATCCCGGCCAATCCAATGTGCTTGACTTTGGGTTTGACT
>DATBVZ010000100.1:0-4537 GCA_036515095.1 Cyclobacteriaceae bacterium
GGAAAAGATGACCTCATCTTGTCGGAAGACGGAGACGGGCATCGCGTATTTATTTTTCGAAATACCAGTACCGGCCCCGGCAATTTCTCGTTCAGCATGCAGTCTGTCAACATCAGCAAAAAAACTACGTCCCTGAGCATCGCTGACCTCGACCTGGACGGCAAACCTGAAGTGATTGTATCCAGTCAGGATACAAACACCATCACTGTCCTGCGCAACCAAAGTACCCCCGGTGCAATAGTCTTCGCGGCGGCTCCTTATGTCATCATGATTCCTGGCGCAGCTACAACGGATGGACTGGCGGTTAATGACCTGAATGGCGACAACCTGCCTGAAATTGTTACCGGTCAGTATCAAACTAACTTCAGTAATCTGTTTGTTGTCGAAAATAAGAGTACACCCGGTACACTGAGCCTTACTACCGTAAACATGATTGCGCTGGCCGCGTCTGTAAAGAATATCCGGATAGGCGACCTGGATGGCGACCGGAAGCCGGACATTGCTGCCACCCTGTTGCTGAGTTCCGGCATTTCCATCCTGCTGAACAACAGCTCTTCAACGGTCATTGCATTCAGAAGCCCGGTATATATCACGACGGTTCCCATACCAGTGGGATTGGACTTTGGCGACCTGGACGGCGACGGTAAGCCTGATATTTCCGTTGTTTCCATTAACAACAAGGAAATGACTATCCTCACCAACCAAAGTACACCGGGTAATCTGTCATTTCTGGCTGAAGGAATAAAGACAACTTATATCAACCGGCACGTGAATATCGGCGATCTCGATACCGACGGCAAACCCGACATCGTATTCACGAGCGTCGACGACGACAATAACTCGGTATTGGCATCCAAGGTATCGGTGTTCCGGAATGGCAACTGCCTGGTGCCCCGTATTAGCCCGCCGGGGCCACTATCGGTTTGCACCAGCGCTACACCCTACCGGTTGTACACCACCGCCAGCCGTGGCGTGACCTACGAATGGAAAAATGAATCCACCAATACAGTTATTGCCTCCGGCCCTGACGCTTATGTCGATATTTCTGTTTCAGGCAAGTATTCCGTAACCGCCATCTCAGAGGCCGGAATCTGTACACAAACCTCCAATGTGGTCGAAGTCACCGTCGGTCCAGGAGCCGTCTCAGGCGCGCCGGTAGCAACCAACAATGGTCCGCTGTGTATCGGAAGTCCCCTGCAACTTCAGGTCAATGATGTAGGGGCCGCCGAGTACCGATGGACCGGTCCTGCAGGCTATACCGGGACGGGCCTTAACCCTGCCCCTATCAGCAATTTCCAACCGGAGAATGTAGGCCGGTACTATGTCGACATTATTATCGGAACCTGTTTTGCACAACGCGTTTCCACCGTTGTGGAGGCTATTGATATCGGAAGTTTCGCGGTGTCTTACCCCGGGTCATCGACAATATGCGAAGGTGACGCCAAGACCCTGACCGTTACGCCGAACCTTGCCGGCACCACGTTTCAATGGTACGAAGCCACCGGCGGATTACTAAGCGGGGAAACGGACCCGGCGTTAACCGTAAGCACATCGGGCAATTATTACGTACGTGCCACCTATCCGGGTTGTACCGGTATCGACACGGATCCGGTTACCATACTTGTTGCCGATATCCCCGTTGCTGACTTCACCATGCCGGCCGATGCGTGTACGGGGCAACTGATTGGGTTCAACAACACTTCTTCGGAAGATCCCAATGCTTCCCCGGTATATACCTGGACATTCGGAGATGGCAATACCAGCGCTGAAGAAAATCCGCAACATACGTACGCAGCTGCCGGCACCTTCAACGTGAAACTTCACGTCGCCTATGCCGGTGGGATCTGCGGCGCAGACTCACCAGTAAAACCCATAACCATCCAGTCCGCTCCTATCCCTGTTATTACCAACCCGGACAATACGTACTCGTTCTGCGAGGGAGACAGCATTCAACTGGAAGTACAGGGCAGTTATACATCGTATATGTGGAATACCAATGAGACTTCGGCTACCATATATGCCAAGGAGGCGGGCACGTATACCTTAGAGGTAACCACCAACACCTGTACGCAGAATGCCAGTCGCACCGTGACGGTTCAGCCGGTGCCGAATGTGGCGGTAACCGCTACACCCCAATCCATTACGGAAGGGGAAACGTCACAACTGAATGCAGAAGGGCTGCTGGATTACTTATGGACTCCGGAAATAAGCCTCTCTGACCCTGCCATCGCTAATCCTGTAGCCAGCCCGGTTGTCACAACGCTGTATACGGTGAAAGGCACTGTACCAGGCGGTTGTATTGCCACCGGTACCATTGAAGTAACCGTTAAGGGCGAGGCCATTGTAACGAAACTTAGTCCAAAGAACTTTTTTTCACCCAATGATGACTTGATAAACCCTAGCTGGCTGGTAGGGAATATCCTGGAGTATCCCCAATGCGGGGTGTCTATCTATGACCTCAAAGGCATCAAGGTATTTGAATCCAAGCCCTATTTGAACGATTGGGACGGAACTTTTAACGGGAAGCGCTTACCTGATGGTGTTTATTATTATATAATAAAGTGCGACGGTGAAGAAAATATCCCCAAAACGGGAAGTGTGACCTTGCTCAGGTAAGTAGTACGTAAAGGAAGAATAGACAAACGGCACAAAAAGGATCATACAAAGGAATTTTTTATAGGCCTGCCAGAGAAGCAGGATGGAATATAACAGTTGGGTAAGTTTTTGAGTTTTTAACGAATTGCTACAGGTATGAAGAAGTTGATTTTCCTTCTGACATTCGCAGGTGCGTTGTTAGCAAGCACATCACTTTGGGCGCAGGTCGAGGTCTGTGACAACGGAATTGACGACGACTTTGACGGGTTCATCGACTGTTATGACAATGACTGTGCCAATCACGCATGGTGCGAGGGATTCTATATGGGTAATGACGTCTTGTGCGAGGCGGTACCTTCAGCGTTTCCCAAATTCACAATGACGCTGGACTTCTCCTCCCCCGATGAGACTACCAATCACATCGGGCGTATGTCCATCGGTGACCTGGACCAGGATGGTATCCCGGAGATCGTTACCATGAACCGTTACACAAAATGGCTCTATATCCTGAATGGTAATGATGGAAGTATTAAGGAGTCAAAGAGTGTTAACTTTGAACCGCTATGGGAAATAGCGCTGGGAAATCTCGACAACGACGATTGTGCAGAACTCTTCTTTCAGGGAATTGAGGGAAGTTCGCTTTACCTCTACGCCTATGACTGCGATCTCAACCAAATCTGGCGCACCTTAATACGCACACGCAATAGCCGCCTTGGGGAGGCTCTTGACGCCATCGAGTATGGGTTGGCGGATTTTGACGGTGATGGCAAGGTGGAGTTGTACCTTAAGGACATGGTCCTGGATGCACACACGGGAACCATTATCATCAATACAGCATCAACAGACGACGCATCATGGAACAAGATCAATGGCGGTCCTGTCGCCGTTGATATTATGGGCGATGACAGGCTGGAGCTGGTTAGCGGATGTACAATCTATGACATTAACCTGGGTACCCGCACGGCCAATTCAGGTACACGTACCTTATTAAAAAGCCTGCCCGAATATGAAGTAAAGGGCGCGTATAACGCGACCAGTATCGCCGATTACAACCTCGACGGGTATCTTGACATCCTGGCTTCCGGCGGGGAAGATATCGGGGGTCGTTTGTACACCACGATCTTTTTCTGGGACGTACAGAACGACGTGGTGACTACCTACTCGGATCCGATTCCGGGTAACGTTACCGTCAATGCACCATGTAATGGTTCCGTCGGTGAATACTACAAGTATGGCTGGACAAACGGAACGGGCAGGCTGAATGTGGCCGACCTGGATGGAGACGGTCTCATGAACGTGTCGTATGTTTCCGGCAAATACCTCTATGCTCTTGATCAGAACCTGCAGCTTTTATGGCGCATCACCATAAACGAAGAAACCTCCGGGTATACGGGATGTACGCTATTCGATTTTAACGGCGACGGGTCATCCGAGATCGTATACCGCGACGAACGTTATCTCTACATCATTAACGGTACGGACGGAAGCATCTTCAGTCAGCAGGCCTGTATTTCCAGAACACAGCGCGAATACCCGATTGTAGCCGATGTTGACGGCGACGGTTCAACCGAACTGTGCGTGACCTGCGGCTACGACGATCAGGAGTCCGCCGACAATTTTTGTAATCTTAGCTATTCCCGATACTCACACGTACGCGTATTCAAATCAGCGGCGGAGCCCTGGGTTCCGGCCAGAAGGGTGTGGAACCAGCACGGTTACTTCAACGTGAACGTGAACGATGACCTCACTATTCCCCGTAAGCAACAGAAGCACCACCTTGTGTGGTCCGTAGGAAACTGTACTACAGGCCCGAACAGACCGCTTAACAACTTTCTTAATCAGTCGCCATTCCTCAACTCACAGGGTTGTCCGACCTATGCCGCACCGAACATCGCGTATGTTGACAATTCCCTCACGGTGGTCCCTCCTACCTGTCCCCAGG
>DATBVZ010000101.1:0-5644 GCA_036515095.1 Cyclobacteriaceae bacterium
ATCCAGCATCTGGACGAGCCGGTCCTCGCAAACGTATCGCTCACAGCGCCCGTATATGGCATCGCTGAACTTCATGTCATAGGCAGACATGGTTTTTGCCACGGTTCCTGACGCGCCCCCTACCTTGCAGAAATTAGCAGCAACTTCCTGGCCGGCGCCAATTTCCGCAAAGGATCCGTAAAGGGATTTCGAAAGGTTGATCTTGAGCGCCTTCTCCTGCGTCGTAAGCTTTCTGAATTCATCCATAACTCATTCAACGGTTTGGCTCTTTCGTCAATTTATGCAATAAAGCCAAAATCGTTCCAATACAATAAACATTTTGGAATCAAATGCATTCTAAAATTACCCGGTAATTGTAAACTTTTTTGGGTGTCAGAATGGGAAGTGGGTTCCCGAACCTACACCACAAACTTAACCTTTGCTTCCTCCACGATCGCTTCCCATTCATCCGGCGGAGGGGGCGTACCCCGGTCAAATTCGCTTAACAGCCATTGCACAAGGTGTTTTTTCATGCCGAAACGCTCTACAACCTCTTCGCAGAATCCGATCTCATGCGCGTCTATCACGTCGTCGGCATATACCATCAGGATCAGGTCGTAAAGCACATTCATCTTATCGTGATGATTGTCAGGTACAACAATGCTGAACTTCTCATTCGAGTCGATCAGCTCCTGGACCTGCCTTTTCTTAAGGCCATAGCGTTTCCCGATCTTAAACAACAGCTGAACTTCCTTCTCGTGAATATTCCCGTCCGCTTTTGCCAATGCCAGCAGGTTCTTTATGTGATTCCGTTTGTAAGACAGGTATTGATGCTCAAAAAAACCAATCATTTCTCGTGTTTTAATGTACTCAGGCTGCCGGTTTGACTTCCTCCTCTTTCAAAGCGCGGCGCAATATTTTACCCACATTTGACTTCGGCAAGGTATCGCGGAATTCGATGTACCGCGGCACCTTATATTTGGTAAGATTTTCATGACAGAATTCGCGAAGCTCATCCTCTGTAAGGCTGGCGTCTTTCTTGATCACAAATATTTTGATGGCTTCGCCTGATTTCTCATGCGGTACACCGATTGCAGCTACTTCCAGGACCTTTTTATGGTTGGCCACCACATTCTCAATCTCATTGGGAAACACATTAAAGCCGGATACTTTGATCATGTCCTTCTTGCGGTCAACAATCTTAAAGAACCCCTGCTCGTCCATGTACCCGATATCACCTGTCTTGAACCAACCTCCCGGATAAAATACCTCCTGGTTATCCTGCTTCCAGTAGCCGGACATAACCTGCGGGCCTTTGGCGCAAATCTCACCGGTTTGTCCTTGCGGTACCTGATTTCCGGCATCATCAAAGATAGCCACTTCCGTGCTGGGCATTGGCAGACCTATTGTTCCCCGCTTATGCGTGCCGTCGAGGGGATTGCAGCACAGGACCGGCGATGTTTCACTCAGTCCGTAGCCCTCCACCAGCGGCTTACCGGTAACTTCCTCCCACCGGATGGCAACAGCATCCTGAACCGCCATTCCTCCGCCAACGGCGCCCTTAAGATGACTGAAGTCGACGTCTTTGAATCCGTCATTATGGAGCAATCCGTTGAAGAGTGTATTTACGCCGGTCACCAACGTAAATTCATGCTTCCTGAGTTCCCTGACAAAGCCCTTCATGTCGCGCGGATTTGTGATAAGGATGTTCTTTGCACCAACGCTCATCATCAGTACGCCATTAACGGTCAGGGCAAATATGTGATACATGGGAATGGCTGTAATGATGATTTCCTGTCCGCTGCCGGATGCCAGGTAGGGCCGAAACCAATGCTTGACCATGGTGTTGTGCGCAATGATATTGGCATGAGAAAGTACCGCTCCCTTCGAAATACCTGTAGTGCCGCCGGTATACTGAAGTACGGCCGGATCTTCAAGGGAGAAATCCGGCCGGGTAAGTTTCATCCCGGCACCTTTGGAAAGGGCTTCCCTGAATGGGATTGCGCCGGGGATGTGGTAAGGCGGAACCATCTTTTTGATGCGCTTCACCACGAAATTCACCAGCGGTCTTTTGATGCCTTTCAGCATGTCGCCCAGGTCTGTCATAATGACGTGCCTGATACCTGTGTTGCCCAGGATCTTCTGAAGGTTGAAGGCAAAATTGGATACAATGACAATTGCGCTGGCACCGGAATCCCGGAACTGATGTTCCATTTCGCGCGGTGTATACAACGGGTTCGTATTTACCACGATGAGGCCTGCCTTCAATGCGCCGATAAGAGCGACGGGGAACTGCAGCAGGTTAGGCATCTGGATAGCAATACGTTCACCTTTCTTCAGTCCGAGACCTTCCTGGAGATAGGCCGCAAAATGCGTAGAGAGTTCATCAAGTGCACCGTATGAAAGTTGCGTACCCATGTTCTCAAATGCGATCCGTTCACCATACGTTTGAAAGACCGCTTCAAACAAAGCGATCAGTGACTGATGCTCGTACAAAGCTACCTCGGGCGGAATACCCGCAGGATACATTTTGGTCCAGGGAAACTCTTTCATTCGATGCTTTTAGAAATATTTATGGTTTATTTGCTACCCAAAGCAAACGATTGTTTGCCATCTAATCAATAGAAAAAAGGGGAGGCACTGGAATTTTGAAATAAAAAAAAGAACCTACCCAGAGGTAGGTTCTGCTCAATTAAACATTATTAACCTAAACGTGAGCGCTGTAGAGGGAGGGCTCGAACCTCCACGGAGCGGTTAGGTCGCCGATGGCTGGACTTTATCCCGTACTCTCCACCCCCGAGACCGGAGGGCTTGTCTGCCAATTCCAACACCCTACAGTATTGTTTGCGTGTGCGGTGTGATTAAAATTTCTTAACAAAACAACGAGTTTTGTTCGCCAGTATCAACAAAACTTTGGAAATATTATACAATTTTTAAAATAAATACATAATTTTGAGTTTTTTACAAATTTACGTTGACCTGTATGGCCGAAAATTATAAAGTTGACAATACAGACCTCAAGATTCTTGAGATTTTGATGCAGGATGCCAAGAAACCCTATACTGAGGTAGCCAAGCGGGTCTTTGTCTCCGGCGGCACCGTGCATGTACGGATGAATAAGATGGAGGAGGCTGGGATTGTGGAAAAGACCACCCTTAAAGTCAACTATTCGAAGTTGGGCTATGACATTACCGCGTTTATCGGCATTTTTCTCCAAAAAAGTGCCTTGTATGATACCGTTCTGGCTGCGCTGAAAAGCATTCCCGAAGTCACCAGCATTCATTATACCACGGGCAATTACAGCATGTTCGTAAAAATTCACTGCAGGGACACCAATCATTTGAAAGCAGTCCTTCACGACAAGATACAGCAGGTGGAAGGCATCGAGAGAACCGAAACCATGATTTCGCTGGAAGAAAGCCTCGACCGCAACCTCAACCTGTCAAAAGATTGATTTTCTGACCAATTCGGCACATTCGGTCCGAAACAATTTTCCCACTCAGAACTATATTTTGGGCATTTTGTTTTAGCTTTGTATGTTATTTAAACTTAGTCTAAATAGGCTGGTATGAGTAAGGATATCATCGAAGAATTTACATCCAAAGAATACGAACACGGCTGGACTACGGATATTGAAAGCGATTCCGCCCCGAAAGGCCTGAATGAAGATATCATACGTTTCATCTCGTCCAAGAAAAGTGAACCGGCATGGCTGCTTGAATGGCGGTTAAAGGCTTACCGGCACTGGACCCAAATGAAGGAACCCACGTGGCCTAACGTAAAATATCCACCCATCGATTACCAGAACATTATCTACTACTCCGCGCCAAAACAAAAGATCACGCCGGAAAGCCTGAAGGATGTCGATCCCGAATTGTTGAAAACATTTGAAAAACTCGGCATTTCGCTGGTGGAACAAAAAAGACTAACAGGTGTTGCCGTTGACGCTGTTATCGACAGTGTTTCGGTGGCTACAACGTTTAAAGAAACCCTGGCTGAACTGGGCATTATCTTTTGTTCATTCAGTGAGGCCGTTCAGAAGCATCCGGCATTGGTCCAAGAATACATGGGATCCGTAGTGCCGCTGAGCGACAATTATTTTGCGGCGCTTAACTCCGCCGTGTTCACCGACGGGTCGTTCTGTTACATTCCGAAGGGAGTAAGGTGCCCTATGGAACTTTCGACCTACTTCAGGATCAATGCTGCCAACACCGGACAGTTTGAAAGGACACTTATCGTCGCAGAAGAAGGCTCCTACGTAAGCTACCTTGAGGGATGCACCGCACCCATGCGCGATGAGAACCAGCTTCATGCTGCCGTCGTGGAGATATACGCTATGAAGGGCGCGCACGTAAAATATTCGACCGTGCAAAACTGGTATCCGGGCAATAAGGAGGGCAGGGGCGGCATTTACAATTTCGTTACCAAGCGGGGGCTTTGTGCCGGTGATCATTCGAAGATCTCCTGGACACAGGTTGAAACGGGTTCTGCCATAACCTGGAAGTATCCTTCCTGCATATTAAAAGGTGATCACTCATCCGGTGAGTTCTATTCCGTTGCAGTAACCAACAATCACCAGCAGGCTGACACAGGAACGAAAATGATCCACATCGGAAAGAACACGCGTTCAAGGATCGTCTCCAAAGGCATTTCAGCCGGGGTTTCACAAAACAGTTACCGCGGACAGGTACATGTGCTGAAGCGCGCAGAGAATGCCCGTAATTTTTCACAGTGCGATTCACTATTGATGGGCGACAAATGCGGTGCCCATACGTTCCCGTATATCGATGTTGAAAACAGCACCGCCCGTGTCGAACATGAGGCGACAACGTCAAAAATAGGTGAAGACCAGATATTTTACTGCCTGCAACGGGGTATTGATGAAGAATCCGCGGTGGCCCTGATCGTCAATGGTTATGCCAAAGAAGTACTGAAACAGCTTCCTATGGAATTTGCCGTGGAAGCGCAGAAGCTTCTTGCGCTCACGCTTGAAGGCAGCGTTGGTTAGCTTGCCGGGGCGACCTGTAAACGAATTTGTAAACCGTTCTAAAAAAGAGTTCAGCGATGCTATCAATCAAGAATTTGTGTGCCAGGATCGGGGAAAATCAGATACTGACGGGCGTGGACCTGGAAATAAAGGCCGGGGAAGTCCATGCTATTATGGGCCCTAACGGTTCCGGCAAGAGTACGCTGGCTTCGGTGTTGGCAGGCCGCGAGGAATTCGAAGTAACTGACGGAACTGTAAAATTTCTCGGCAGAGACCTGCTCGAATTGTCGCCCGAAGAAAGGGCCCGCGAAGGCATCTTCATGGCATTTCAGTACCCGGTCGAAATTCCAGGGGTCAGCACGATCAATTTCATGAAGACCGCAGTGAACCAGGTGCGTGGCCATCGCGGCCAGCCGCCGCTGGATGCCGTATCCTTCCTTAATCTGATGAAGGAGAAGATGCACCTGGTGGAGATCGACCAGTCGCTCCTTAACCGATCGCTCAATGAAGGTTTCTCGGGCGGTGAAAAAAAGCGAAATGAGATTTTTCAACTGGCCATGCTGGATCCAAAACTGGCCATCCTCGATGAAACGGATTCCGGGTTGGATATTGATGCGTTGAAGATCGTTGCCAACGGTGTCAACAAACTCCGCTCGAAGGATAAAGGTATTATCGTGG
>DATBVZ010000102.1:0-4572 GCA_036515095.1 Cyclobacteriaceae bacterium
AGCGTCACTGATTCGGAAGTGATCATGCGCACCGTCGTAGATACGCCGTGGCCGGCAAGTAACCGGGAGGTTATCTCGCAGCTCATGGCTAAAGAGAATGCACTGGGTGTCCTTGAAATTACGGGGAAAGTGATTCCGTACGACTATCCTGCTGAGAAGGGGCTCGTAAGGGTGCCCTTTTCTGAAAGCGCCTGGACGGTCACGGAAATAAATGGTACAGACCTGAAAGTGCAGTATGTTCTCCGTGTTAATCCGGGTGGTTCCCTGCCCCTGTGGTTGATAAACCTGGCTGTTGCAGAAGGGCCATATCAGTCATTCAGGAGTTTGAAGGCACAGTTAATCGGAACCGTGCCGGCGGACCGCTGAACAGGGGTCGGGGGTAAACTTCCGGTTCTCTGTTTTTGTTTACAAGAAGGTAAAATGATTCTGCATATAAAAAACATGGTTTGCGGCCGCTGTGTCGCTGCTGTTCGTATGGCGCTGGAGGATGCCGGTCTGCACCCTGAGCAAGTGGCATTGGGTGAGGTTGTGATCGGGGAGGACCACCTGACGGAGGATGCTCTGGCTCGGGTCGATGATATTCTCAGGCAGCGGGGATTCGAACGGATAAGTGACCGGAAGTCGCGGCTGATTGAAGCCATGAAGAACAAGATCATAGACCTTGTTCACCACAGTGATCGTCTTGATCTCCGGTTGAACTGGTCACAGATAGTGTCGGATGCGCTGCACTACGAATACAATTACCTCAGCAGTCTCTTCTCTTCTGTTGAGGGTATTACCCTGGAACACTACATCATCCGGCAAAAGATCGAGAAGGCGAAGGAGTTGCTTTTTTATGATGAATTAACCTTGAGCGAGATAGCTTACCGGCTGGGTTACAGCAGCGTCGCCCATCTTTCCGGGCAGTTCAAAAAGATCACGGGATTTACCCCATCCGCGCTGAAGAAATCGCTTAACCATAGTGCGGCGCGAAAGCCGCTGGACAACGTCATCTAGAGCTTGCGGCTTGCCGGATGACTGCGAAGAGGGAGCCTTCCCATCTAAGACATTCGCTTCCGTTTATGCCTTACAGGAGGCCAATCCACCAGAACCCGGATCATAGCCGTAATGCTGTTGTTTATTCTTCCAATCGTCCTGGTATGGCTGAGGGGCTGACGGCCGCGCGACACTTCATGAATTACAGACGCAAGTCAGGGCCACGCAAGGTCAGACTGAATTACAGTCAGTTTAAGACCGGCTCAAGTTGCTTGCCGTTCTGGTCCGCCTTTTTTTTTGTGCGCTTTTCTTTCTTGTCGAGCGCCTTTGCAAGTTTGTCGGCTTTCTTGGATATTTTCTTGAGATCAGACTTCAACCGGGTTGAGATCCTTTTGGAGACTTTCGATACCAGCTTTTTTGTTTTCTTTGAAGCAGGTGCCGCTTCAAGGTCTTCAATAGTCTGATTCACCGCGCCCTCGACTTTATTGCGGATCTCTTTTTTTGATATTTTTTTCATAATGCCCCTATTGATTAGTAGTTCCTTTTAGGACTCCTAAAATAATCCACATTATGGAGAAGTGACAGACTTCATGAAAACTTAATATTGGCGTATTGTATAAGGGTGATTACCAGGAGAATAGGGGGTTGGACGGTGCAAATTGAGGCTATTGAACCTCTTTTTTATAAATATCAGGGCAGGGATGAAAAACGTACAAATTCTCAATGCCGTTTTTGGAAACTTACGGGAATGATTGGTTGTTTGTCTGGTACATTATTAATCCCTTGTATTTCAATAGAATATATAGTATTTGACTAATTTTCACGCATGATCGATTTGTTGTCCAAGCCCTGGCCTTGGTATATTTCGGGCCCTCTTATTGGCCTGACTGTGCCGTTATTGCTTCTTATCGGAAACAAGTCTTTTGGCATTTCCTCTACTTTCCGGCATATATGTGCAGCTACAGTGCCTTCCGGAATTTCATTTTTTAAGTACGACTGGAAGAAGGAATCATGGAATTTGATCTTTGTTGCCGGTATCGTTGCGGGCGGGGCTCTGGCTGCCATGCTTCTGGCTTCTCCGGAACCGGTTTCCATAAATAACGACCTGAGGGCAGAGCTGGCCGGTTATGGTGTAACCAACTATCAAAACCTGGTTCCGGAGCAATTGTTCTCCTTCGAAAGTCTGTTTACAATCCGGGGCTTTATCCTGATCGTTGCGGGCGGTTTTTTGGTCGGATTTGGAACGCGTTACGCCGGAGGGTGTACTTCCGGCCATGCCATTATGGGGCTGTCCAATCTCCAGCTTCCTTCCTTTATCGCTACGTGCAGTTTTATGGCAGGGGGTTTTCTAATGGCCAACGCAATTCTTCCTCTGATTTTAAGTCTGTAGAAAATGGAATCAGTACGGGAAATAGATGTGAAATTCCGACAGTTGCAGGACACTGATTTTGAAGTGAGGTCAATCGATAGTGGTCTCAATGAATCGCAGCTCTCGCACCCCGGATGGCACAATGCGAAATACCTTATCGCCGGGATCTGGTTTGGGGTGTTGCTCGTTAAAAGTGAAGTCATTTCCTGGTTCAGGATCCAGGAGATGTTCCGGTTGCAGTCGTTTCATATGTATGGGGTTATCGGAACCGCTATCTTGGTCGGGATGATTTCCATTTTGCTCATAAAGAGGTTCAAAATCAAAACCATTCATGGCGAACACATCGACCTTCGTCCCAGGAAGTTTCACAAGGGAAACGTTTACGGTAGTCTCCTGTTCGGCTTTGGCTGGGCAATGACCGGTGCTTGTCCGGGCCCGCTCTATGCCCAGATAGGCAGCGGCGTACTCGTGATAATCGTAACCGTATTGAGCGCACTTGCAGGTACCTGGGTTTACGGACGGATGCGACACAGGCTTCCGCATTAGGGGAAAGGTTGAAGGATTGAAGAATTGAAGGGATCCCGGTGGGTTTCGACAGGTTCAACCACCGGTGCCTGAGCTTGTCGAAAGCACCTTCTCAACACGTACTACTTACCACCTGCCGACTAACCCCACCACGGCAGCGGCAGCTGCACGTCGTTGACGGAGTTGACCAGGAGGTCGGGTTTGAACGCGTAGTGGATAAGTTCTTCCCTTTTTGTAATACCGGAGAGAACCAGGACCGTTTTATATCCCATGACAGTGCCTCCCTGAATATCTGTATCCATGGTATCTCCGATCACTGTCGTGTATCCCGTTTCCAGTCCCAACGCCTTTCGGGCGGATCGCATCATCACGGGGCTGGGTTTGCCAATTACAAATGCTTTCTTTCCTGTTGCCTCTTCAATCATAGCTGTAGTGGCTGCTATCCCCAGGTTATTCCAGCCTTTCTTCTTTGGCGATGGATCACGGTTAGTGGTGATAAACTTTGCTCCGGCAAGGATCATATCCACGGCACGCTGAACCATCTCAAGCGTAAAGTTACGCCCCTCTCCCAGTACTACCCAGTCGGGGTCGGTTTCGACCAGGGATATGCCTGACTCATGCAGGCTGCTGAGGAGGCCACCCTCTCCCAGTACATATGCCGATCCGTTAGGGATCTGCGCACTCAGAAATGTACCCGTAGCCATAGCGCTGGTATAAACGTGGGTTTCTTCAACATTGATACCAAGCTTTTTCAGTTTGCGTACCACCTCGGTACGGCTTCGCTGACTGTTGTTGGTCATGAACATAAACGGGATGTTCTCTTTTAACAGACTGCCGATAAACGTATCGGCTCCGGGTATGAGGATTTCGCCGCTGTAAATCACGCCGTCCATGTCTATCAAAATACCGTGTTTCATTAGTCGGATTTGGTTAATGGTAAGCGGTAAAGATAATCGTTGTTGCGGGAAAACTTCCGCAATCACAATAAAGCTTAAAAACACGGCAGATAATATTCCTGCAGGACCCGGTACTTCAGAATCCGATCTTATATTTGAAGAACGACCCGAAGCAAACGTTCCCGGAGAGTATGCGGCAGTGAACTGTCAAGGCCGGGGACGGTTTTAAACTCGTACGGAAAGGCATTGAATTATGGAGATGGTAACAATCGGTCTTATTGTTGTAAATGCGTTGATATCCTACAAGGGTTTCACTGATCCATCATTCTTTGAGAGGAATTTGTTTGAAGTCGGCAAGGTGTTGCGCAACCGGGAATATGGCAGACTGTTCATGTCCGGGTTCCTTCATGTCGACTGGACGCACCTGCTATTCAATATGTTTTCATTGTACAGCTTCAGTGTCAGCCTGGAACGGTATCTGGGGCATACGGTAGTACTGATCATCTATTTTGCCAGTTTGTTTGGAGGTGACCTGCTTGCTCTGTTCATACACCGCAACCATCCCGCATACCGTGCCGTAGGAGCATCGGGGGCTGTATCGGGTGTGATATTCGCTGCAATTGCAATCTTTCCGGGCATTCAGGTAAGCATTTTTCTAATCCCGATCGGCATACCCGGGTGGCTTTTTGGAGCCTGTTATGTAGTTTATTCAATGTATGGCATTCGCTCGAGGGTTGGCAACATCGGACATGAAGCGCACCTGGGTGGCGCGCTTATCGGACTGCTAACCGCACTGGTTCTGGTACC
>DATBVZ010000103.1:0-4368 GCA_036515095.1 Cyclobacteriaceae bacterium
GATTCCCAGAACAAAAATATTGAACAGGTTACTACCCAAGAGATTTCCAATGGAAAGATCAATTGATCCCACGCGTACCGCCGCAAAGGAAATAGCAATCTCAGGCAACGAGGTGGAGGCGGCCAGGAACAGCGTACCAAAAAAACTTTCACTAAGCCCGGTATTATGTGCTATGTCTTCCGCATAGTTCGGAAGGAACAAGGAGGCGACAATTGTTATAATGCCAAAAACCGCAAAGAGGGATACCGCCCTTTTTAGAGAGATCTCCTGAATGCGCTTTTTCTCATTCGACAATGTGTCTGCCACCAGGTTTCTCAGCTGAATTTGGTATATCATCCTTATAGCAAAAAAATAAATGGCGATAAAACTTATGCTTACCAGGCTGATCCCCGGCATGATCACAATGTCATCCGGCAGAAACAGTCCCAGTCCACCCAGTGCCAGCAGCACAATGGACACGGATGCTGTCGCAATGTGAATGGGAACCTGAGGTGCATGCCCAAAAATGGGTCTGTTTTTTGGAACGAAGGCGTCCATCAGCGCCAAAATGCCCAGGTTGAATGCGCAACTGCCGAAGATATTCCCAACAGCCAGATCAGCTGATTGAACTACGGCGGCGGCGCTTATTCCGGTCATCAATTCAGGTAATGAAGTGACCGATGCCAGAAGGATCAACCCAATCCAGGCCCTTCCCAGGCCCGTCAGCTCTGCGATGATGTTGCCATAATAAGAGAGCTTCCTTCCTGCAATGAAAATGATCGCTGCGCAAAACAAAAATCCGGTAATACTTATCATGTTGATTCTAATTTCATCGTGTCAATTACCGGACGTGGATCGTCCGGCAAAATCCAGAGTATGCTCGCTGAATTTTCAATGGTCCGATCCGGTGCATGCCGGAAAACAAACCTTCGCATACGGGTGCACAAATTTCATTCTGAAGTCTGATTTTCATCAGACGCTGCCCCCTCGGCGCTTTTGGGGGGCAATTTGTCGATTCGCCGTTCGTCCATCGATCGTTCGATGCGGCTTCGGGCCTTGCCTTTCGCGCTGAAACAACTGCCATTTCCGACATCGGGAAAAGTCCGTTAAGCAGGATCAGCGGAAGGATAATCAGCAGTTCCATATTCCTTATGTTGAGGTTTCGGACTGCCGACGCAATCAGCGTGCACACGCGCAGACCGTGACAACCGGCGCTTCCCGGTTGCCACAAGAAATATACACGATTACCGGCTCTTGAATAGCCGCGTGCTACTTCTAAATATCCGGAACTTCGCTGCAGAATCAGCACAAACGATCAGGGAATTTGCGTGGCTTACAGCGCAGGCGGGATGGCTTGAGCCAACTTAACTTTCGTCATCATCGTAACACATTGCCAAATAACAACTAAGCCCGGTGCCTTCCCACCAGCTACCTGCTCCGAGGCACTTTCATGGCACGAATAATGTTAAGCAGGTAATCGTTTAACGATTGAACAAACTTTCTTTAACTTCACCCCCCAAAAAAAGATATGGTGATAGCGGAAGTCCTGGAAAGAGCGACGGATGACCTCAATCGGCGGGGATATCTCGATGTTCCGGTCGACAAGGATCTTGACCTGGTGGCAGAGATCAACCGTATGAGAAAGGAAAAAAACGCGGTTATCCTGGCTCATTATTACCAGCGACCTGAAATACAGGATATTGCCGACTACGTAGGCGACAGCCTGGGACTCTCTCAGCAGGCAGCCCGGACTACGGCCGACATCATCGTCTTTGCAGGGGTGCATTTCATGGGCGAGACGGCCAAGATCCTCAACCCTGATAATAAAGTTGTGCTGCCCGACCTTAATGCCGGATGCTCGCTGGCCGAGTCGGCCGGGCCCGTAGAATTCAGACGATTTCGGGAAGCGCATCCCGATCATATTGTCGTAACCTACATCAACTGCTCCGCGGAGGTTAAGGCACTGAGCGACATCATCTGTACATCGGCCAATGCTGAAAAGATCATTAACTCGATACCGGCAGACAAACCGGTTATCTTTGCGCCCGACCGGAACCTGGGTCGTTACCTGATAAAGAAAACCGGCCGCGACATGCTGCTGTGGGACGGTGCATGCATTGTTCACGAGGCTTTCGCCATCGACAAACTGCTTGAATTACAGAAACAACACCCCAAAGCAAAGATCGTGGCCCACCCCGAATCGGAAGAGCATATTCTGAAGGTAGCCCACTTCGTCGGCTCCACCACAGGAATGATCAATTTTGTAAAGGAAGACACCAGCGATGAATACATAATTGCAACGGAGGCTGGTATTCTTCACAAGATGGCAAAGGAAGTACCGCGCAAAAGCCTCATTCCCGCTCCCAGTCACGAGGACAACACCTGCGCATGCAGTGAATGTCCCTATATGCGATTAAACACCATGGAGAAACTCTACCTGTGCATCAAGCATGAACTGCCGGAAATCGTGGTGCCTGAGGAAATCCGATTGAGGGCCCTGATCCCCATCCAACGCATGCTCGAAATTTCCAATTCCTGATTCATGCCACAGACCGATGTGCTCATTATAGGTTCCGGAATTGCCGGACTGTCCTTTGCAATAAAAACAGCCAAACAATTTCCGGATCGCTCGGTAACCGTCATCACGAAAGCCGACGACAGTGAATCGAATACCAAGTATGCTCAGGGAGGGATCGCTGTTGTGCTCGACGATTTAACCGACTCATTTGAAAAGCACATAGAGGATACGTTACGATCGGGTGACGGACTCTGCAATCGCGATGTGGTGGAGATGGTGGTTAGGGAAGGCCCTGAACGCCTGGAGGAAATTATTGGGTGGGGGATCGAATTTGACCAGGATGAATCGGGCAATTACGCATTAGGAAGGGAAGGCGGGCATACGGCGAAACGCATAATCCACTATAAGGACGTGACCGGCCTCCAGATCGAAAAGGGCCTGCTTCGGCAGGTCTGTAAACTGCCGAACATCACGCTGCTGTCGCACCACTTTTCCATTGACCTGATCACCCAGCATCATTTTCAGCGGAAGATCTCCCAACCGGAGCCCGGCATCACCTGTTACGGGGCCTATGTCATGGACCAGCAAACATGCAGGATCGAAAAGTACGTATCGAAAGTGACCTTGCTGGCTACCGGTGGTTCGGGCCAGGTGTATCGCACCACTACCAATCCGTTGATCGCCACGGGCGATGGCGTTGCCATGGCCTACCGCGCAATGGCCAGCGTAAAGGATATGGCCTATGTTCAATTTCATCCGACTGCTTTTTACTCCCAGGACGACAACCCGGCCTTTCTGATCACCGAAGCGATCCGGGGGCATGGCGCGTACCTGCGCACAAAGGATGGCGAACGGTTTATGCTCCGGTACGATGATCGCGGCGAGCTGGCATCAAGGGATATTGTTGCTCAGGCCATTGACAATGAACTCATCACGCGTGGAGACGAATGCGTTTACCTTGACTGCACCCACCTTCCAAAGGAGGATTTCGTTTCACACTTTCCCAATATCTATGAGAAGTGCCTTAGTAAAGGCATCGATATCACCAAAGAAATGATCCCTATTGTGCCGGCGGCACATTACCAGTGCGGCGGAATAGAGGTGAACCTTTTCGGAGAGACATCTATCGCCAACCTACATGCCTGTGGCGAATGCTCTTGTACGGGATTGCACGGTGCCAACCGGCTTGCATCCAATTCGCTGTTGGAAGCCATCGTTTTCGCCCACCGGTGTTTTCTGGATGTGGAAAAGAAGCTGGAGCGTCTCACTGTTCCGCGTGATATTCCGGACTGGAATGCGGAGGGAACCATCGTTCCCCGGGAACAGATCCTTATCACCCACAACCGGAAGGAGCTGCGCGATCTGATGAGTGACTATGTAGCCATCGTGCGGTCAAACGAACGGCTAACTCGCGCCCTGAGGAGAAGCCGGGTTCTTTTTGAGGAAACAGAACGCCTGTATCAGGGGGCAGTCTTGTCGCCGCAGTTATGCGAGCTTCGCAACTTAATTACCATCGCCTATCTCATTACAAGGGACTCACTGGACAAAAGGGAGAATAAAGGTACATTTTTCAACATGGACCTGACACGCAAAAAGTCCTGATCAGGCAGATCGAATCATTTCCATAGTCAGGAAAACCGGCCCAAATTTGGAAACTTGAGAAGCCCGTGTGCCTGAACAATTGCCAATTTCGTGGGTTTGCACCGCCGGTATACGTTTTGCGTACCCATGTAAAAATTGTAACTTTGGCACCATATCATACACTTGTAAGGCCCCTCCTAAGCACAGCAGCAAGATCTGTTCTACCCTGTGGATTCACGGCCCTTTGGGCCCTGCGCAATTTTTTGCGCGTTCCAGTTCGTCAGACAGCA
>DATBVZ010000104.1:0-2995 GCA_036515095.1 Cyclobacteriaceae bacterium
CGACACCTGCTTCCCAGGATCCCTCTGTACTCACCACAGTGCCATCTTCCATCTCTTTCGTGTCTTCTCCAAAATACCACACGTTCCCTTCGTTATCCTGCGCATACCAGTCGTACGTATCTTCCACCAATTCATCATTTATGTATTCCTTATCCCTAACGACCACGCAGGTAACTCCCATAATGGTTTTTGTATCGCCGGTCCTTTCTACCTCGACCCGTACGGGCTCACCTTCGTCGCTCACACCTTCGTAGATCATGGTAATCCCGGAAACAAGGGGAAACAAATCATTTCCGGTAATATTGGTGCTTACAAAATCAGCTGGATCAATCGCTACTTCATATGGCATGTTCGCGGGATTCGCCGGAACCGGGTCTTCCCCACTGCAGGAGGAGAGCAGGACCGCACCTGCGAAAATTGAAATGGTGGTTAGTGTTTTTTTCATACCTCTGATATGCTTTTGCTTTACGTGTAAGGGAAGTCCGCAATAGCCATTACGGCCAAAGAACGATTATGGTTGGTAGCCCCACCAGGGTATTTTGTTTTCTGACCGACCAACCTTTTCGTGAAATATTGCGTGCTATACGATGGTATAGTAACTTCGAGATAATCACCGACAACGAGCTATATAAACTGCTGGATTCCTGCAGAAGGGGGAATCGCAATAGTCAGGACAGGCTATACAAGGAGTATTTCGCGTATTCAATGGGGATTTGCCTTCGCTATTCGCGAACTCGTCAGGAGGCCATTGAAATTTTGAACGACGGTTTCCTCAAAATCTTTACCAAACTGGATAAGTATTCGCCCGGCCTGTCATTCAAAGGCTGGCTGAGAAAAGTCATGATTAACTCGGCCATTGATTATTTCAGGAGAAATGAGAAGCATTATCATGCGTTGGACATCTCCCATGCGCACTACGAATCGACAAATGAAAATATACTTGACCAGTTATCGGAGCAGGAGATCATTGCAGCCATTCAACGACTCCCGCCATCCTACCGCATGGTGTTTAACCTGTTTGTGATAGAAGGGTACAAGCATGAGGAGATTGCCAACATGTTGAACATCAGTGTGGGCACTTCAAAATCAAACCTGGCAGTATCGCGAAACAAGTTACAGAAAATGCTACTGGGAGAGCGGGAGGAACATTTAAAGCAAGAACGAAATGGATGACCAACGATTCGACGACAACATAAAGCGTAAAGTAGGCGAATTCGAAGATCCCGGCTTTGATCCTGCGGATCTTGCTGCATTGCATCACCAACTGAGGACCGTTTCTGCATGGCCCTGGTATGAACAATACAGAACAGAGCTGATGTTAGCCTCAGGGTTAGCCCTGTGCACGCTCATTATAGTATGGAGTCAGTGGTTTATGAGCGGCCATGTTACAGAATCCCTGAAGGAGAAAATCATGACACTTCAGGGTCAACAAGCAGAGATCGACCGACTGCAACAGGAAGTTGCGGCGTTAAAGAATACGCCACCCGATACTATACGCATAATTGAAATTCGGGAGCGGCCCACATCGCATTATGCTTCGTTGCTTCACCGGATCAGGTCGCTGGAAAGCGCCATGAATAGTAAGGTAAGCAAGGAAAACACCGGTGGAACTAAAAGTAAATCCGACAAAGCCATTCTATCATACAATGAGGAATTTGCCCGGACTCCCTTCGCTCCTGGTGATGATCCTTCGTACCGTAGTTCATTCCCTGCCAGACTTTGGCCAAAAATGCAGGAGCAACCAAGTTTACGCGCTGAACCGGATGCGGAGGCAGAGGGGATGCGATCAACTGCACCGGATCTTTCTCCTAAGACGCTGCGTGATCTTGAAAAACACTATCAAACGGGGATTGGGATCCGGGTAGGTCCTGTACTCGAAATCTCACGTGGCTTTTATGAGGTGGGAAGCGGAAAGTTTGATGTGACGGCAGGAGTTTTGGCTGACTTTGTTTTGTCGCCGTCATTAAGCCTGGAAACGGGGGCAAAGTATGTTCACCGTGTCTATAATGTAGCGGATAAACGATTATTCCTCGTGCAATGGCCCGGTATAGACGAAAACCTTGGAACGTTAGAGAGCATTGATGTTGATTCGTGGATTTTTGAGATCCCGGTTAGTCTCAAGTACCGCTATCCGGTTTCGGTAAAGTCACACTGGATAGCCGGTATAGGGTATTCCTCATTGCTATACAGGTCACAGGTACTGGAGTATGAGTATGAAATGGTCAGCAATCCTTTAGCTACGATCAGTTCCGCCTACAGGAACTCCCATACTAAGGTATACCCGGGCCTTCTGAATTTGTCGCTGGGTGTGAGTAAACAACTGAGAAACGGAAAGCTGGTGGAAACGTCGGTTTATTATCAGCATGGACTGGGAGAAACTGGTATTGAGCAGAGCAAACCTAACTTTTTAGGTGTGCGGGGCGTGTATTGGTTTACAGTTAGGTAAAACGATCGGGAATCAGCGAACAGCTTGATTTCTGTGCCGTACCCTTCATGGCTCAGGAAATTCTCATTTCCATCAGCATTTCGTCCCGTCAGAGACCTGGATGTTTTCTACACGAACCTGCCCCTTACACAATCCCATCCCATTGAATAGTATGTTTTCGCACGATGATCGCTGATTTTGACGATGTGCCCGACTTATTGTAATGGATCTCCACTCATCCGGACCATATTTCGATTCATTTCCGGAGGGTAGAAGAATAATCGATACCGGGAAGTTTGCATTGTATTAGGACGTGGGGGAGACGGGCCAGACTTGGCGGAACAGCCTGAAAGGAATAGCTTTGTAGTAAACCGGGAATTGCAGAGGGACTCGCGGCTGGACCAGGCTGTCGCGTTTTCATGCAAGGCAGCTTCCCTATCGGTAACCCGCATGGGTGCGCAGTGTTCATTGCCGAAAAGAAAAGAAGTTGATGAACTTCTACTAACAACTCTTAACGACCACTTATGAAAAGGGCCTTTTTCATTTTGTCAGCAATTTTCCTTATCGATT
>DATBVZ010000105.1:0-2728 GCA_036515095.1 Cyclobacteriaceae bacterium
TATCGAGGGGATTTCTTTCGCGTTGTATCAGGTAGCCGGCGCACTGGAAGGCGCATCCGGAAAGATCAGACACATCAATGCCAGCGGTGGCTTCGTTCACTCCGGGGAATGGCTGCAGGTACTGAGCGACATATTCAATACCACCATTTACCGGAAGAACACCGAGGATGCTTCATCTATTGGTGCAGCCCTGATCGCCGCGAAGGCATCCCGGAACCTTCCGTCATACCCTGTCTTTCTTGACAAGGAAGAGTCCGACGCATTCGCGCCCGATGGGGCCAATCACCAGCGCTACCTGAAAGCCTTTGAACTGTTCAAGAGGCTGTACGAAAAGACAAAGGACGAAATGGCGGCGCTCTATCTGCTCAACACCGGTTCCGATTGAAGGAACCCAATCAGCTCCGCTTCAATTGGAAAACAGTAAGCTCAGGTGGCATCCCGATGCGGCCAAGATACCCCAGGCATCCGAAGCCCCGGTTTACATACAGGTACTGTTCTCCGTCCCTGTACATGTCGGCCCATTGCTTGTATGAATACTTGGCCGGACTCCAGCGAAAATCGCCTATCTCGATGCCCATCTGAAAACCGTGGGTATGGCCGGCAAACATCACATCAATGTCCGGATAATTGGGACGTACAATGGCATCCCAATGACTGGGATCATGTGAAAGCAGTAGCTTTACAGGTACCTCTTCCGTTCCCGCGTAGGCAAGATCCAGCCTTCCGAATTTTGGGAACCGGCCTATGCCCCAGTTCTCCACACCAAGGACAGCAATTTTTTCACCGCCCGTTTCAATGAACCGGTTTTCATTCATCAGCAGGTCGAATCCAAGCTCGTGGTGCGCTTGCAGAAAGTCTTCAAAATTCTTTCGCTTGGCCCCATCGCTGGGCCACGAAATGTAGTCGCCATAATCATGGTTGCCGGTAACTGAATATACCCCCAGGGGTGCGCGTATTTCCTTGAGCATTGCTGCGAATGCGTTCAGTTCACTCGTCCTGTAGTTGACCAGGTCGCCTGTAAAGAAAATAACATCCGGTTTTTCCTCCATCAGCATTTTAATTCCTCCGTGAATAGCCGTCTTGTAATAGGCAGGGTTGCAATGAATATCCGAAATCTGACCTATCCGTAAACCGTCAAACGCTTTTGGCAGATTCGGAAGTACAATAGTGCGCCTTAAAGTCCGATAATCGTAGGCGCCATAGGAAATCCCAAAAATTGACGTTGCAAAGGGAATCGCTGCGGTGGCCAGCGCCGCCTTTTCAACGAAAGCCGCGCGGGTGATCTTTTTCCCTGGTGCTGCCTCGTCAGGCCGCTTTTTCCAGGAAACCAGCAGGGTCCTGATCCAGATCGTAGTATCCTGTATTATGGTCGTTGCCACCGGGATGGCTTTGGTGCCATAAATGATGAACAGCGCGGTAATGTTCCACTGGCTTATCCCTTCCTGAACGCCCAGTTGGTCAGCCTGATAGTACATGATGACCGTAGTAACTGCGAACAGGGTGGTACCTCCGACCGCTGCATAGATCAGAATGCGAAGAATGCGGTTAAGCCGCGGTGTGGTACGCCGCAACAGCGACAGAAACAAAAAGTCCACCAGCAGGATGACGGAAATGACAATGAAGGCGAGTACAACCTTGTTCTGAAGCATCGCACAAATTTAGGGCTAAATAAATGAAGCAACCCGGAACTGTTGAACTGCTTCGTCAGCGCGGTTTGCCCGTGTCTGCCGTCAGGGTTACATCACCACACCTTAAACCCCATACCTATATGCCTCCCACCTACCCGGCGGCTTCACTACCTCCAACAATCGCCGGGGCAGGAAAAGTTGCAGCCTCATATCGGGCAGCATGCCCGCTTGTGCCTAATCACTTGATCCCGTTTCCCCGGATTGTGTACCCCTGTCGAAGGAACACCATTTTTCCCGCATTTTTCGTTTCAGCGCCTCGCGCTCTTCGGGCGATAAACTGGAAAATTTTTCGTGAAGCCGGCTCTTCCAGGAATGTTCGCCATGGTGACCCCGGAAACCCCGCTTGGCCAGCCCTCCGAATAATATTTTGGAGAGTAACAGCAATCCCAGGGCTTGCCAGAAAGTAAGCAGCGGGCCGCCAAACAGCACCGGGATCAGCCAATTCCAAAGTTGTTGGGTGATAAAGGCAACCAGTGCCACCACCAAAAGGCCGAACAGTATCCAGAGCAGAAATTTTCCTCCTCTTCTCATTGCTTGTTCATTTATGTTTTGTTGTGCGGTTGACGTCACAACTTATGATTTCATATTTCATCATACAGGCTTTGCAGTCTCTTGCGTAGTGCAAGGATAGCGTACCGCTTTCGTGACAATAGCGTGTTGATGGATATCCCCTGCTCTTCAGCAATTTCCCGGAAGCTCCGCTCTTCAATTTCATTCTGGATGAATATTTCCCGCTGTTCAGCGGGCAGCTCATCCAGAGCTTCCATTATTGCTTCCCAAATCATTTCCCTCAGAAAGGCATCTTCAGGCGTATTGCCCAGGTCGGGAAGGATTTCCTGGATGGATAGGGCCATATCGTCCTCCATACCGGCCAGGTGTATCAGACTTGCCCGTTTGGGCCTTGCTGCATCCCTCCTGTAGCGGTCGATAATCTTGTTACGCGCCACTGAAAATAGCCAGGAAGTGACGCGGTCAAGCGATTCAATGGAATCGTAGCCGGCTATAAACTGGTAGAAGACATCCTGCAAGATGTCTTCCGC
>DATBVZ010000106.1:0-10692 GCA_036515095.1 Cyclobacteriaceae bacterium
AACGATTGAGCGGATGTCCGGGCAATGCCCCGGGAAAGTTATATATTGCCACCGCCTTCACAGTCAGGGCGGAGACCAGCAAAGAAAACAGCAGCAGGGCTTTGTTCTTTTCTGCCTTAATTTGATTGTTTTCAATCATAATACATCTCAAATCGCCCGATGCCGTAACCGTTTGAGAATCACAACAGAATAATTTCACATGCTAGTAGAGAATTCCAGGGTTTACGCTTATTTATGGAACAAGTATCGTCCCGTCATATTGAAACTCATGTCGGCGGCGTCGAGTGAACCGCAGGAGTACAGGCTATTTCCGCACGAATTTCAGTCGTTGAATCCCAGGCAAAAGGGAGGGTATGCATTTACACTGGAAACATTCAGGGGCGCAGCGCTAAACGATATCCGGAAATCCCCTGTCGCTCTGGATCTGCTTCAGATCCTGCAACAGTCCAGGAGGGCAGTTGAGCTCATGCAAGAAGCGACGTATGAACTCAGCATGGACAAGAATTTTGTGCTGCGCGTAAACAGAAAGGAAGAAATTCCGGAAGGCGAGGATTCCTAGCCGGGATCTTGCGGCGATCGAACCTTTTTCACTCCTCATCAGGCAGTTGTCACTCAGGATGCTGAAAGTTCGCGTTCGAAATAGACACGTTCTTTTTGATCGGGATGGTCCTGAACAATGCAATAGTAAACACGCTTCAGGTACCTTCGCACAACCAGTCTCACAGTCGGATTATTCCTGGCGGTCACGACCGACCCCTCTTCGTACAGGTTATCTGCAATCACTTCATTTGGATCCATATCAGACTACATCCTTGTGATATCCGTTGGCGATTTTGCTTTCTTCACAACCAGGGATTTACCATGGAAGCTTACGTTGTTGAGTTTTCTTATGGCTTCGGCACCTTGTTCATCCGGCATTTCCACAAAGCCGTAACCCTTTGCATATCCCGAGAGTTTGTCGGTAATAATCCGGGCGGATTTTACCGTGCCGAATTCTCCGAACAACGCCCTAAGAGCGTCATCGTTAGCTTCACGGCTAATGTTCGCGATAAAAATATTCATACTTGTACGGTTTAAATTGCAGCGAAGGCACGTGCCACAGTCAAATCGAAGAAATCGGGGAGGACTTCAGGTTAAGAGAAGAGAGGCTTCCGGCCGGATTGATCAAATTGATGCCCAATGTACGCCATTATTTCCGCAATCGATACGAAGTATGCAGATATATTACTACGGAAGCACCGCGAATTCCGCGCTCTAAGCCGCATTTGTACTATGATAGCTCCCGGGTGTGTTAGCTTTTCAATTTTCTTTTGCCGGTGAGGGTACCCCGGATGAAGGCGCCGGCGAGCGCGATGGGGATCATGGCTTGTGCTTCGATAACATTGGCACGAGCTTCCTGCGCTTTGGCTTTCATTTCCTGTACCTGAGCAACGGCCATCGCTCTTCTTTCCTCTGCCCTGGCTTTAGCTACACTAAGGTCGGCATTGGCCTGATCGATTTGTAAGGTTGCGCCAATGTTACGGCCCACGCTGATGTCAGCAATATCGATTGAAAGTATCTTGAATGCAGTGCCGGAATCAAGCCCGTTTTCGAGCACCACCTTGGAGATGCTTTCCGGGCTCTCCAGAACATGAAGGTAACTGGGGGCCTTTCCAATGGTGGAGATGATGCCCTGACCTACGCGTGCGGTAACCGTTTCTTCTCCAGCACCACCTACAAGCTGGCGGATGTTGGCCCTGACAGTGACACGCGCTTCCGTGATCAACTCGATCCCCTCAACGGAAACCCCTGTTACCGGAGGTACAATAATGACGTAAGGTGAGACGGAAAGCTGGACCGCTTTCAAGACATCCCTTCCTGCCAGGTCAATTGCTGTTGCCTGTTTGTAGCTCAGATCAAGATTTGCTTTATCGGCAACAATGAGCGCTTTTATTACCGATTTGAGGTTTCCTCTGGCCAGAAAGTGGGTTTCCAGCTGGTCGGAAGTAATGTCTTTTATACCCGCCTTGGTTGCCAGGATCAATGATTGTACGATAAGACCTGGCGGTACCTTGCGGAACCGCATGAACACGAGGGTTATCAGGTTGACACTCACACCCGAGAACAGCGCCACGATCCATAGGTTGACAGGAATGAAATAGATGAATATCCAAATACCAGCTATGGCAATTGCGATCCAGATCAAGAAAGAGTATTCAGCCATGAGTGACCTGATTGGGAAGTCTCGAAGTTAAACATAAGTTTCGGCCAATCCCGGATTTAATACTCGCCCTGGTGAAATTGTGACAAAGCAGTGATGTATTCGTGGGTGTGGTAATGAAAAATCAATGAATTGTATGTACAACTTGCCTTCGCCGGCAGGACAATGCAGGACAAAATGCGTTCAACTCCGCCTGTACGGACCCGGTTTGGCTATATTTTCAGACCGTATTAGGTTGCTATCGCTTAGCGATGTATCTTTGCAATGTTTTTGGCAGAAATCATTCTGTTTAGTTAAGTAATCCTCTTTATAAGAAGTTCCTTTCTACTCCCAATAGTTTTAGCTGAAAATTTATTGACCCGAATAGCACATTGACGATCGGGTGGAGGTTGTGTTTCAGCACGAGCCTCAACGCAGGTAATCGCTCGTCGGTTGATGAGTGAAGTAAAGTATAGAATAAATCATGAGCGTACAGGGAAGTAGACCATGGGAAAAGAATAAATCCGGTGGAAACCGTTTAAAGAAGGAAAACCGATCAAATGGAAGGGGGGTTCAAAAGGCAAGCACGCTTGACCCGGGTCTTTTCATCAAAAAGGCTGTTCATACGCAAGAGGAGACCTATACCCCTTCGCGCAGGATAATTGACTTGCCCGTTGACAAACGACTGATTGCAAACCTCACGAAGAAAGGATATTCACTTCCTACGGAGATCCAGGACAAAACACTGGAGGCGATTCTCGGCGGTAAGGACCTTTTGGGAATAGCGCAAACGGGAACAGGCAAGACAGGAGCGTTCCTGGTGCCTTTGGTAAACCGTCTGCTTGGATCACGGCCGGGTTTTCAGATCCTGGTGGTCGTACCGACCCGCGAACTTGCCGTGCAGGTAGAACAGGAATTCAGGAGCATCACGAAGGACCTCGGACTATACAGTGCCTGCTTCATTGGCGGGACAAGCGTCAACAAGGATATTCAGACCCTAAGGAGGCCCTGTCATATCGTCATCGGTACGCCGGGACGCCTGATGGATCTGGCTTCACAAAAGGCATTAAACTTCAGGCAGTTCACCGGTCTTGTACTGGATGAGTTCGACCGGCTCCTGGATATGGGTTTTTCCAGGGATATCCAACGCATCATTCAGGCTATGGTGAATCGCAGACAAACGGTTCTGTTTTCCGCCACAGAAGAAAAGAGTCAACGCTCGCTCATCAGGGAAATACTCAATCAGCCGGTTGAAGTCAGGGTAAGCGCGGGCAATGTGGCCGCCGACCGTATCGATCAGGAAATCGTGAGGGTTCGCGAAGGAGAGAATAAGCTGGAGGTGCTTCTTGCCATGGTCAGCGAAGAAGGGTTTCAAAAAGTACTCGTCTTTGCCGACACAAAACGCTGGGTAAAAAAGGTTTGCCAGAAGTTACAGCAGGCCGGCATCAAAGCCGATGAAATTCATAGCAACAAGTCTCAGAATTACCGGCTCAAAGCGCTAAACGATTTCAGGAACGGCAAGACCCGTGTGCTGATTGCAACTGATGTTGCGGCCAGGGGTCTTGACATCACGGAAGTAACGCACGTGATAAACTACCAGCAACCAAAGAATTTTGACAGCTACATTCACCGGATTGGCAGAACCGGACGTGCCGGAAAGGCCGGCAAAGCCTTTACCTTTATTGACTGATCCCTGCGTGTTACTGGATTTGAAAGGTGGACCTGGATAAAGCAGACAAACAATTATTAACTATTATATTAACTATTAAATCAAATGAAAGAAGGAACAGTAAAGTTTTTTAACAACGCAAAGGGATTTGGGTTTATAAAACCCACCGATGCGAACGAAGACATTTTTGTGCATGAAAGTGGTCTGATCGATGAGATTCGTGAAAACGATAAAGTGAAATTCGAAGTAGAAAGAGGGAAAAAAGGGTTGAATGCGATCAACGTAGAAGTGATCCACGACTAGTTCTCCTTATTCGTAAAGAGGTCTTTTTGAAATCCTTCCTGTTAGTACTGCCCTTCCGGGCAGAAAAGGAAGGATTTTGAGAATACCTCTTTTCTTTATTGAACTAATCCAAATGTATCCGGTGTTCTTCTTATGTTGCAAATTATGTCAAAACTTACCTTCAAGTCTGGTCAGAGCACAATATTTAAAGAGATCAAAGAGAAAACGGATCGCTACTTCGCAGAAAACAAGCTTGATGCTGCGGGTAATCGAAAACTCTATATTAAGGGCGGCATCCAGATAGCATCAGCCGTCGGCCTCTACATTGTACTCATATTCTTTACACCTCCGCTGATTTGGGCCATATTGCTGTGTGGCCTGCTGGGATTCAACCTGGCGGTTATCGGGTTCAATGTAATGCATGAAGGCGGGCACCAGAGCTTCTCGAGGCATCCGTGGCTGAATACGATAGCGGCGTATTTTCTTAATGTTTTGGGGGGAAACGCTCATTTCTGGAAGGTAAAGCACAATATCAATCACCATACCTATACCAATATTGAAGGTCATGATGCCGATATCGACGTGGGGCCGTTAATGAGGCTGCATGAAAACCAGCCCAAATACTGGTTCCACCGGTTTCAGCATTATTATTGGATACTGCTGTACGGGATCTCGTACATAGCGTGGGTGTTTTACCAGGACTTCCTGAAGTATTTCACCAACAGGATCGCTGCCACCATTGACTTCCCGCAGCAACTGAAGGCACGCGAACACTTCATCTTCTGGTTGACAAAATTGCTTTATGTGGCCATGTACATCGCTTTACCGGTGATCGTAGTAGGGTGGCTGAACGCACTGGTGGGCTTTCTAATCGTTGCGTTTGTTTGCGGTATTGCCACCAGCGTCGTATTCCAGCTGGCCCATGTGGTGGAAGGCACCTCGTTCCCTGTCAAGGATGAGTCAGGGAATATCGGACAGGAGTGGGTGCTGCACCAATTAAGCTCTACCGCGAACTTTGCGACCAGGAACAGGGTTTACTTTTGGTTGCTGGGAGGGTTGAATTTTCAGATAGAACATCACCTGTTTCCAAGAGTAAGTCATATCCACTACCCCCAAATAAGCCGGCTTGTTAAGGAAACCTGCGCAAAATACGGAGTTGTTTATCACGAGCATTCAACCATGTTGCAGGCATTTATTTCCCACCTGGTCCACCTCAGAAGACTGGGAACATGCTAAGTGGCGGTGCAAATTACCGCCCGGCCTTCCGGCAATAGAAATCACGGGTCCGATTGGTTCTTCAGAACAAGCAGGCCCGCAGTAAAAATTTAAGTAATGAGGCAGTTAAAAATAGTCAAGCAGATCACCAACCGGGAAACACAGTCCCTGGACAAATATCTTATGGAGATCGGAAAGGTGGATCTCATCACCGCTGAAGAAGAGGTGAATCTAACGAAGCGGATCCGCGAAGGCGACCAGGTGGCACTGGAAAAGCTCACCAAGGCAAACCTGCGCTTTGTTGTGTCCGTAGCCAAGCAATATCCCAACAACGGATTGACATTGGGCGACCTTATCAATGAAGGGAACCTGGGTTTGATCAAAGCGGCAAAACGATTTGACGAAACACGTGGTTTCAAGTTCATATCCTACGCGGTGTGGTGGATACGTCAGTCCATCATGTCTGCCCTGGCCGAACAATCGAGGGTCGTTCGCCTTCCCCTGAACCGCGTGGGTTCGATCAACAGACTTTCCAAAGTTTACTCGGAACTGGAACAGAAATTTCAACGCGAGCCTTCGGTTGCCGAGCTGGCAGAGGCATTGGAGCTTACGCCGGCAGACATAACCGACTCCATGCGGATTTCAGGAAGGCATGTGTCCGTTAATGCGCCCTTCGCGCACGGCGAAGAGAACAGCCTGCTGGATGTACTTGAAAATGATGACAAAACGCCGGATTCAGGACTCATTGATGACTCCCTTCGCACTGAAGTGCAGCGTGCGCTTGCTGCATTGACGCAGCGGGAATCCTCCATACTGACGCTGTATTATGGTCTGGGGGGCACCAAGGCCTTAACGCTGGAGGAGATTGGAGAACGTTTCCACCTCACGCGCGAGCGTGTTCGTCAGATAAAACAAACCGCAACCAATAAACTGGGAAAGAGCCTGCAAAGCAAAGCACTCCGGGCCTATCTCTAGCTTCTCCAGGCCGGCGATCGGGCATCTCCTTATTCATCGCGGGTATTTCCGCATGTCAATGCACGAAATCCACAGGGTCATGCGTATCGGATAATAGATGCGGCATGTTATTTTTGAACATGATAACCTTTTCTGTGCGGATCCTGAAATTTGAAAGGCAGGGAGAAAAAACCGGCTGGAGCTATATTGAGATCAGCCGGAAGCAAGCCGAACAATTGAATCCGGGTTGCAGGACGTCGTTTCGCGTCAAAGGTCAACTGGATGATCATACGATCGAAAAGGTGGCCGTGATTCCGGTTGGAGAGGGCAATTTCATTCTGCCGTTTAATGCGGCCCTGCGCAAAGCGACAGGCAAAAAGGCAGGCGACAAAATAAGGGTCAGGCTTGAACTCGACGTCAGGCAGCTGAGGCTATCAGCCGATTTTATGAGCTGTCTTCGGGACGATCCGCGGGCGTATGCCTATTTCC
This sequence comes from Cyclobacteriaceae bacterium, assembly GCA_036515095.1. Taxonomy (GTDB): domain Bacteria; phylum Bacteroidota; class Bacteroidia; order Cytophagales; family Cyclobacteriaceae; genus ZC4RG29. The sequence goes on from DATBVZ010000106.1 coordinate 6,789, forward strand.
GGACACTGCCCAAATCACACCAGCGCTACTTCAGCAAATGGATCGAGGATGCGAAAACGCTCGCCACCAAGACCAAGCGGATCACCATGGCTGTTATAGCGCTGGGTGCGCATCAGGGCTACGGAGAAATGATCCGCAGCAATAAGGGTATGCGTTAATGTGTCGGCAAATGACAAGGGTGTCTAGTTCTCGCCGAAATCCAGGAATGACCGCTTGATCTCCTTGTCTTTCACCTGCGACGGATCATTGTAGCGTGAGTACGCGTCCAGCTCAAGCAGAACAAGCTTCTGATCGGTAAGTACCGTGCGGAATTTGTCAATATCTTTTTCGAACTCGGGATTTCTCCTGGTGGATTTGAGCGAATATTTTCTGGCAAACTCATCTCCGGCAGACTGGATCCGGTTGCGCAGATCGATATTGAGCTTGATCTTATCCATGATCCCGTCTCTGGACTTACCCACTACCTCCGTTGCTTCCAGCGTACCTAACGTAAGGACCGTTGTACCTCCCACGCCGGAAACGATCTTCGCATCGTCCGTGTGGAGCGTGACCGGGGCAATGCCGGTAGTTGCACCAAGGGAGGCATTGAGAATAGAACGGTTCTTTTTGCCCTTGCGCGCTTTCCTGTAATCCTGGTTAAGCATCTTCTGGTTTTCATCAAGTTGATTCAGAAGGACCGTCGCGCTAACCAGGATACCCCTGTACTTTTGATACTGGTGCGCATCTTTCAGGTCCAGGTTTTCCGCGTCGTTCACCCTGATCAACACCTTTCGCTGCGCGCGATTGTTGGATCTATCCAACACATAGAAAGTGACCTCTGTTACCAATGATTTCCTCACCTCTTCTACAAAATCGTAGCCTGGCATCCAGGTGAACTCATGCTGCAAGGGCGTATTTTCTTTCAGCGTCGACTGGTTTATCCGGATGTCATTGGCAATGAATCCCACACTCTGCACATTGTCGTCCCCATTCGGGTCGGAAACATACAGCTTAAGGTTAAGCGTTTCATCTTCCTTCATCGTAAAGATGGAGTCGCCCGGAACGACAAGAATTTCCGGAGGAAGATCCAGTTGCGTCTGTTGCACGCGCAGCAATCCCTTTGTTTCCAGTTTGTCAGGCTGATCCTGCACGATAAATTCTATGGCGTACGGGTTTGCCCGCAGATCATAGAACTGGCTTCGTGAGGGAGTCCATGTGAAATGGCCCTGCGAGGAGAGGACCGCCCCTTCCGGCATTGCTGACGGTATCGACTTTACTACAATAGGATCGCCGTCGGGATCATACATGTAGTCCGAGGGTATCTGATAGTTATTCAGCGCAGATTGGCGCACGTAGAATACAGGCAGCTCTTCCACCACCGGTGGACGGTTAACGTGGTTCACGGTAAAAGTGATGGGCTTTCGGATACGCTCACCGGAAGGCAGGAGCGCCTGAAAGATCACGGTTATATCCTTTGTCAGTTCCACCCGGTCAACAAGATCGAAAGAAGGTTTCCATTTGAAATACCCAAGTGTATCCAGTTGCATACTCCGGTCGTCCGCGCCCTCCAGGGTGTAGAAGGCCGGGCCGGAGTAGTCCGTCAGGCTTACTTGAAACTGCGTTTCCTGATCTTCCATAAGAACATTCCAGCCAATGGAATCAGGGAAAACCAGTTCATAAAGTTGCTGGCTAAACGCTGTTGAATACAATGAGGTTAGGAAAAAACAAAACAAACTATACTTCACCCTTCAATTTTTTTGTTTTTTTTAATTGGCCGTAAATTTAAGCAAATCAATTCTTTGGCAGGTGCCCTTCAGCGAAAAGACTAACCATAATTTTATCCGGGACGTTCACGAGGTAGCAAAACTTATTCCCTGGGGGCGTGTGACCAGCTACGGTGCCATCGCACATTACCTCGGCAACCGAATGAGCGCCAGAATGGTAGGATGGGCGATGCACACATGCCCCCCTGACGTGCCTGCGCATCGCGTCGTTAACAGTCAGGGGCTGCTCACCGCAAGACATCATTTTAAGACGCCGAAAACGATGCAGTACCTACTTGAGAAAGAAGGCCACAGGATAATCGGCGACAAAATTCAGCACTTCGGCGAAGTATTCTGGAATCCATCCACGGAATTGCCGTAGACCGGCCATTCTGAGAAAAAGGGCTCCCAAAAATGGAATTCAGGGACCCTAAAAATTTGAAAACCACCCAAATTCGGGGTTTGGCATACTGGCACGCCGTTGGCTTAACTGCTTGTACAGTTCAACGCCAAATGAGAAACCTTAACGCATTTTTAGTATCATTTTTTGTAGCGATGGCCCTGTCATTATCTGGTTCCGCGATGATGGCAGGTCCTAGCGAAGACCAAGGGCCAATTTTTAGTGGTAAGGAGAAGGATCTCTTTGTGTTCAAGACTGCGAAAGGATCAACCGACGCCAAAGTCGAGGTATTTTCTGACGCTGGCGAGCTGGTAACGGCTCAGACAATTCAGAAAAGGAAAATTATCATCGATTTTGGCGGCGTTGCCTTCGGTACGTATACCATCAAGGTCACGAAGGGCGACAGCGTTAGGGAGTTTCAGTATATCAAACGGTGAAAATAGCATGGCAGGCTGAAAGGCCGGCCATCAATAATAGTGGGGTTGGTTTTAATCGGGTTGAGGTCGTCTTCGGTAAAAGGACGGCCTTTCCCTTTTATGTGTTTATGGTTTTACGTGCCTGCCTGGTAATACAATGAGTGAATGAGCGAATGGGTTTCGTGTACAACATCACTCATGATCCTTATTCCCGTATACCCTTATACCCTTATCACTGTTGTCCGTGGAAAATCCAAAATGGTAATGGATCCGGGCAATGGATCAAAACTGAAGGGATTTTTTGGACTATTGCAAAAGTACCCCCGCTGTGTGCGAGTAGCTTGCTCCCTCAAACGGATCGTGCCCTGCTCGTCGATGGCTATGTTGCGCGCCATGGAAAGGATTCGCTTTGATGTAGATTACCTGTGGCGCTCTGGAGCTCCCAAACTGGAAACCCGGGGCTGCGACCTATCGGCCTGCCGGCCGTAGCTTAAGCGAAGGTGGGTCTTACCCCGGGCTACCGATATGTCGCCCTTACAGGGCTGAACTTGAAGCTGTTGACTTGAGCATCAACTGAGACTTCAAATATCAACACAAATTTTCATCGTTTACTTTTGTCTTACCCGTGCTCCGGCGCTGAAGCTTTGGCGTAAGCGTCCGAACCTCGACAAATCCTTTCAAGGCTCAATCCACATTTACTACACCACCTGGATCGGAAACACTATCGAGCGAAGGAGGGCCTACCGCCAGTTGCCTACTGCTCCTGCTTCTGCTCCTTGAAGCGCACTTTACAATTTTCCCCGGACAACAGTGATATACCAATATACCTATACACTTATATACCTTTACAACCCCGTAACTTAATACCTTTACACTCCCCATGATCTACCTCTTCGGACTATCCGTAGCCCTTTTCCTCTTCGTTTTGATTCTCCTGAAGAAAAACAAAACGCGGCCGGACTACATACTGCTTACCTGGATAGGGGTGATCGCTTTTCATTTGTTTCTTTTCCTTATCCACTATAACGGGGTCGTCTACCGGTATCCGCATCTGCTGGGTGTTTCCCTGCCTTTGCCGATTTTGCACGGCGTGTTTTTGTATTGGTATGCGGTAGAGCTGATAAATAAAGATCCTGTCCGGGTTAAGGTTGCTCTGCTGCACCTGATACCGTTTCTTTTTCTGGCTATCCTGGCCGTTCCATTCTATCGTTTGCCCGCAAGTGAAAAAATAGAAGTGTTTCAAAATGAGGGGCGGGGATTTGAATGGTATTCCAAAATACAAATGGTTGCCTTCCTGGTTGCAGGATTCGCATATTCGATTGCTGCGATTGTGCAAATACGGAAGC
>DATBVZ010000107.1:0-4813 GCA_036515095.1 Cyclobacteriaceae bacterium
CCCGGCGCGGTTGACAAGAAACACCAGCATCATGGCGAAGGAAAGGAAAAAGAAAACCTCAAGAAAATAGAGCGGCAGGAATTCCGTGTCCGTAATGATCCTGGTAAAATCAATAACCGGACTGTATATCAGGCCCGTAACCAACCCGATCACCGTTATCAGCATCAGGCTCATCAGGCTCAACAATACATTCGTGAGAATCTTGCTTACCAGAAACTGCCCCCTGCTCAGTCCGTCAATGATATTCTGACGGATCGTGCGATAACTGTATTCGTTGGTGACCGAAATGACCACCATGACGCCCAATACAATTTTCAGGAGTCCGCTGCACCAGATCAAATTCAGCCAGATGTCCGGAAAGTGGTAGAGCGGGATGCGGTTTATGTTCAGCTTGGATCCAAAATCTTCGAACGTTCTGGCCAGCCACTTCAGGAATTCCATGCCGCTGGCAGAAGTGGTTCCCAGCGTTAAAAAGTACAGCCCGCACACGATCCAGAACGTGCGGTAGCTGGTCATCTTGGCAAGGTCTATCTTAAGGAGGTGGAGCAGCATGTTGTTTCTTCGCACGCTAAGGCGAATCCAGGATTTCCAGGAACTGTTGTTCCAGGTTTTTCTTTTTTGCAACGAGGTGTGATGCCACAATACCCTGATCGAACAGGAACCGGTTAAGGTCTTTGCTGTGGAATCCTTCTTTAAGCGTGACTTCCGTATATCCATTCTCCCGTCGAAGCAAGTCTGTGCCGGGAAAATTTTGCAGCAGATCCAGCAACCCGGAAGTCTCCGCATTCACTTCCACCACCTCCGTTCCTCGTCCAACGTCTCCCACAACACCCGAATAGATCAGGTCGCCCTTCCTCAGAACCGCAAAATGAGAACAGACTTTTTGAACTTCATCCAACAGGTGGCTGGCCAGAATGATCGTCTTTCCGTCGGCAGCAATCCTGCGGATAAGTTCACGGATCTCTGCTATGCCCATGGGATCAAGGCCGTTCGTTGGTTCATCAAGGATCAGGATTATCGGATCCCCCAATAACGCCGAGGCGATCGCCAGGCGCTGCTTCATACCCAGCGAATACGTCTTGTATTTGTCGTCCTTTCGGTCCGACAGCTCCACCAGGTCAAGCACCTTCGGAATATTCTCAAACGGCGCCTGCTTGATCATGGCCATTACTTCGAGATTCTTCCGGCCGGTCAGGTACGGATAAAAGATCGGATGTTCCAGCACTGCACCGATCCGCTTTCGCACGTGGTGAGTAGGCTTCTCTCCCAGCCAGGAGTACGCTCCCTCTGTGGGATTGATCACCCCCATAAGCATACCCAGGGTCGTCGTCTTCCCGCTGCCATTAGGACCGAGCATTCCGAAAACCTGTCCCCGTTTCACAACGAGGTTAAGTTTATTGACGGCGCATAGCCGGCCAAACCTTTTTGTGAGGTTATCAATAGTCAATACTGTCTCCAATGGGTGGGATTACATTTTTCGTTTACGTCGCATGGTTAATCATGGTTGCCTTTTTCAGGCCCGGGGCCATCATCATCGTCCGGTTCTTCCCGATCATTGGTTACAAAGTTCCTTATTCTGCTGCTGATATCGCTTTCCTCGTCCATTACCGAAAAGAACTTCGCGACCTTACCCGGGTCTATGCTGCCCAAAATATCCAGCACGAACAGGTTGTCCTCATCGTTAACCAATGCCAGCATGGCCCTGGTCTTCCCTCCTTCTTCCCTGAGAAAGATATCGAAATTTCTGCCCTTGTGGCGGCTCGTCATGATCTCCTCAAAGTCCTCGGACTTATAATCCAGTACAATATTCTTAAGATCAAAGCCTTCCGCATTTTTGCGGATGATCAGCAGCTTCATTTTCTCTATGTCACGGATGATCTCGTCAAATTCGGGATCATCCGCCTGGTTGATCATGCGCAGGGTATTGTTGTAAAAGAAAAAAGCCCGTGAATCTTCAAATTGGTCTTCTAATTTTTCGGTGGTCTTGCTTTGGGCCGATGCGGCAATCACAGTTGCCGACATCAGCATTACGAGTAATGCGCGGAGCATCGGTTTGAGGATTTCCCTTCTTTTTTCCGTGGCGTTCATTTATTCTCCTTGCTGTTCGGCTTCTTATTCATCTTTTCCAGGTTTTCAAGCCCGCTCACATTCATTCTCCTGCCGATCCTGGAGATCTGCTTCAGGTCAATTTCACCGAAAAGGCTTAACACCATGAACTCGTCTGCTCCGCCTAGAACCATCAGAAGTTCAGCGATCTTTCCGCCATTCTCCCGGATCATGAACTTCATGTCCTTGTTATCGTCGCGCACCGACATCAGCTCCTCATAATCTGCCGCCGGGATGAGCGTAAAAGCCTCCTGGTACAGCGTTCGTGCATCCCTGGTATCGTCCTTAGCCAGTATCCTGAGCCCCTTGAGCTTGCTGATCGCTTCCAGTACTTCCTTGTCTTCCGGTGTTTCGGCCTCCATTTCCGTGAAGAGGCTGAACATTTTACTCGAAACGGTCACTTGCGTAAATGATTCGTCTGTTGCGTACTTATTGAAGAATTTCGTTATCGCATCACTCTGCGCAAAAGCGCTGACCGTCGTAATCACCATAATTGCGGTCATTCCTATCGTCTTACTATTCATCGAAATTGAAATTTAATTACTGTTTATACTAATTTTATTGTTCCTGTATGACTTCTTCATTGCCCTGTATCTGCTCCTGTGCTTCATTGAAAAGGTTGATCTTTTTTGCCTGTTGTTCGGCGGTTCCAAAACTCCTGGATATCATCAGCAGTGCTTTCTTGGTTTCTTCAAAGGCCAGTTCAGGATCACTGTACGTATCGACCACCTCCTGCGGTGTGCTCTTCCGGATTTCCGTTCGCACGAACCAGACGGCGGCTATCATTACGATAATGCCGGCAGCAATACGCATGCTGTTATGCACCAGCCGTTTAACTCTTCCCTTATGCCCAATGATCCGGGTCAGGACCCCGCTTTCGAAGCCGTTGTCGTGCATCGCAAGGCGCCGCTGCTCACCAAAATACCGGAACAGCAATGCGGATTCTTTGAGGTGCTCCGCGATGGGGTCGCGGCCAAAGTATTCCCTTAGTTCTGCTTCTTCATCCACAGACGTTTCACCGTCCCAATACCGGCTTAGCAATTCTTCTATCCGCTTAGAGTCCATAGGCATTGATCTTTAACAGTTTCTCCCGAACGGCATTCCTTGCCCTGAACAGATTCACCTTTACCTGGTTCATATCCAGATCCAGTATCTCGCATATCTCATTATAACTATACCCTTCCACATCGCGCAGGTGGATCACCTGCCGTTGCTTCTCGGGAAGTGATGCAATCATCACACCGACCCGTTGGATGCTCTCGTGCATTTCAGTCCTATCGTGCGGTGAGAGCGCATCGTGCCTGACATCAAACCCTTCTCCCATTGGAAGCGTGTTTTGCCTGTTGTTGATCCGGATACGGTCAAGCGAGAGATTCCGGGTGATGCGCATGCACCAGGCCTCCCAATTCCGGATAGTATCCATCCCCTCTCTTCCTTTCCATACACGGATGAATACTTCCTGAACGATGTCCTTGGCTTCGTCTTCATTGCCCAGCATACGCAAGGCAAATCTGAAAAGCTTGTTTTTGGCCGGCAAAATCCGTTTCTGAAAAGCTTCAAGATCCATCCGCTTAATTTCGACTATTCGACGGTACGGTATGCGATTTGTTACAGGGCCCCAAGAAATATTTTCAGGAGACCGTTTCCTGCCATTATTGCAGGACTCTGCGGGCGTTTTCCTGATTGTGGCGTCAAATTCGTAAATTTATCCGTGACCGATCATGAAGGAGAAACCGGAAGATATTATTGTATTGCAGCGTTTTGATACGGTTATTGAAGCGAACATCGCAAGGACGAAGCTTGATGCATACGGGATTCCCTGCTTTCTCACTGAAGAAAACCTTACCAACATGACAACGCCCATCCTTTCAGGGGGAATTCGTCTGCATATCTTTGCCGAAGATGCCGAAAGAGCCCAACAGATTGTGATCGGCGACAAATTGGGCAAGTCCGAGGAAGATGGCATTGTTTCCTGTCCGCAGTGTCAGTCAAAAAAAATCATCAGAAACCGGTCAGACACCACCCACGGAAGAATGACGCAAGCCATCGTTGGCTTCCTGCTTGGGCTTTCCAAGCCGTACTATTGTCAAAACTGCGGAAACGAGTTCGGAGGGTGATGCGGGCGGTCTGGAAAAGAAGGATTTGTTAATAGTTGTCCGGCTGCCTATTTTAGTATGAATTCAAGACTTGAAATTATGTCGGATGTAAAAGCAATTGTTGGTGTCCTTGGCCCCGGGGAAAGTGCAACTCCGGATGACAATGAAATGGCCTTTGAACTCGGCCGCGGAATCGCCAGGAACGGGTGGGTTCTGCTTACCGGAGGACGAAACTTCGGGGTAATGGAGGCCGCACTTAAGGGTGCCCGGGACGTGAACGGACTCACACTAGCCATTCTTCCCGGGGATTCCGACAAGGAGGCCTCCGAAAATGCAATCATCCGGATTGCCACCGGCATGGGGAGCGGCAGAAATGTTATTAACGCCCTGACCAGCAAGGTTCTCGTGGTAGTTGGCATGGCCGCTGGCACAGCATCCGAGGTATCACATGCCCTGAAAGCCGGACGTAAGGTGATCCTGCTGAATCAGGATGAGATAACCGTTCAGTTTTTCAAAAAGATCGGAGGCTACAAAGTAATGGTTGCGAACACTGTGGATGAAAGCCTGACGATGATCAGGGATTACCTGGCTGTCCACGTCCATTAAAGGCA
>DATBVZ010000108.1:0-7667 GCA_036515095.1 Cyclobacteriaceae bacterium
CCCTTGTCGCGATACCTGACAATCCGCGCGGACAGCCAGTCCGGAAAACCCAGTGATACGAGTTCCATCTCCGTAGCCGTATTCGGATCAAACGGGAATGCCTGCGCCACCGGTCCTTCACCCGCCTCTACCGCGGAATCAGCCCTTACCAATATCCCCTCCAGGCTGTCAAGTACGGCCACCTCGCGTGAAAAATCAGGCACCTCCGGACGGGTGACCATGCGGAATAAGGGTTGCGAAAAAATAGCCATCACCATCAGCGGTAAGAGGATAAGGAAACCGTTGGTCTCTCTTCGGGAAAAGCCAAAGAAAAACCGGATCCATTTTCGGATCACTTGCATTTGAGAGGTCTTTTGAGGGTCAATTGTCAGCATAATATCCAGAAAACTTACCAGCCTGACAAACGATTATCGACAGCGTGGTTGTTATACAGATGACAAAAAAATGTGGCTTCTTTTCGAACGCAAAAACGGGATTTCCGTATATCACCGTTAGAAAAGCGAAACCTTATTTATAAACATTCTAAATTATTGCCAGTTTGACTTTCGTCATACATATATTTCCATCCCGCCGTAATTTTGTAATCTGATTATGCAAGAGAATTTCAGAGCGCTGATCCTGACCTACAAACGGGCGCCTGTCGCCGTCAGGGAACGGGTTTCGTTAAACGAAGAGGGGGTAAAAAAGCTGCTGGCTTTCACGCGAGAGTATTTGCCGGCAACGGATGTTCTGGTGGTTTCCACCTGCAACCGGACGGAGGTATATTATCAGGCTGAAACGGACCTTAGTGGGGAATTCCTCGGTGGTCTGAAGCTCATCAAGGGAATAGACGAAAATCTTGAGCACTATTTCGTTGCCCTGAGTAAGGAGGATGCGATCCGGCACCTCTTTGAAGTAGCGATAGGCCTGGATGCCCAGGTCATCGGTGACCTGCAGGTATGCAGCCAGGTAAAGAACGCCTATCAGTGGAGTGCTGATGAGAACATGGCTGGTCCGTTCCTGCACCGCCTCATGCATACTATTTTCTTTACCAACAAGCGGGTCGTTCAGGAAACGTCCTTCCGCGACGGTGCGGCATCCCTTTCCTACGCTACGACGGAAATGATCCAGGATCTGGCGGCCGGAAATGAGCGGGCGGTAATACTTGTGCTGGGCGTTGGCGAAATCGGTCAGGATATTGTTCGCAATCTCAGGAATACGGATTTCAGGCAGGTGGTAATCCTCAATCGTACACCGGAAAAAGCACAAAAGCTGGCTGAGGAGGTTGGCTTCCTGTATGGCGGGCTTCATCGACTTTACGAAGAACTGGAACGCGCCGACATCATAGTCAGTTCTGTTTCAGGTAGCGGGCCACTCATCACCCCTGATCTCATAACTGGCTCAGGCCTACTTTCCCACAAATTTTTCATTGACCTTTCCGTACCAAGAAGCGTGGACCCTTCTATCGAACAGATACCGGGGGTTGTTGTTTACAACCTGGATGAGATTACGGAAAAGACCGATGAGACTGTCCGGAAACGGAGAGCTTCAATTCCTCAAGTGCAGGACATCATTGAGGAAGCGGTTAAAGAGTTTGGCGAATGGGCCCGGGAAATGATCGTAAGCCCTACTATCCAGAAACTCAAGAATACCCTGGAGCAAATTCGAAAAGAGGAACTTGCGCGATTTCTCAAAAACGCAAGTCCGGCCGAAGTGGCCCGGCTTGAGGAGATGAGCAGGTCACTCATGCAAAAAATACTGAAATATCCCGTGTTGCACCTTAAGGCCGCCTGCCGCCGCGGCGATTCCGAGTCCCTGTCGGAGTTACTCCACGATCTCTTCAACCTGGAACGGGTGAAGGAGAAGAAGTAATTATCTTTTCATACTTTCGACTAACAGGTAAAATCAACGTGCCTGCTTCTATTGGAGTCGGAAGAAAAAACCTTTGTTCACCTTGTAAACCTGCATCAGGGCCTGATTCATAAAGTTGCCCTGATGTACGAAAGTGACCCTGAGGCCAGGAACGATCTGTTCCAGGAAATTGTACTTCAGCTCTGGAAATCGTTTCCTTCCTTCAGGGGCGAGTCCAAGATCACTACCTGGATGTACCGCATCGCCCTCAATACGGCCATTTCAGGTCTCCGCAGGAAAAACAGGAAACCTCCGACCGAAAAGATCCATGACCGGCATCTGAATATTTCGGAAAACCGCGAAACAAGCCCTAGCGAGGAAGATCTGCAGCGCCTGCAATGGGCAATCCGCCAGCTGACGGAAATTGACCGGGCGATGATCCTGATGGCGCTTGAAGAAGTGCACTATGACGAAATCGCGGAGACTATCGGAATCACTCAAAATAATGTGCGGGTCAGAATGAACAGAATACGTGAGCGCCTACGCAAACTTATGAAACCGTAGTTATGGAATTAGACGACCTCAAAAGCATCTGGCAAAAAGGGGATCATTTCAAACCGAGAGGAGAAGAAGAGATCGCCGATATGCTGAAAGGCAAGAGCCACTCAATAATAACCAAACTGAAACGAAATATTTGGTTTGAATTGATCTTTACCCTTATTGGCAGTGGGTTGATCCTTTATTATGCTTTTTCCATCCCCAAACCCTCCCTGCGTTGGGCGTTCATCTTCGCATTCATTTCCTTCCTCGGTTACATTATTTATTACATAAAGAAGATCAATCTGCTGAACCGCTTCGAGGTAAGTAAGGGAAACGTAAGGACCAACCTGGAGGAGCTGGTCAATGACCTCGAGACTTTCCTGAAATTCTATTACAGAAGCTACACGCTGCTCTATCCGGCATACCTGGTTCTGATCGTGCTCCTTGCCATCATGGATCATGGTATGCCACAATTTATTGAATCCCTTAAGGACTGGAGAATTGTTCTTTACCTGCTCTTCCTGATTTTCTTCACCATCGCCTTACTGCTCTGGCTCAGCAAGTGGTACCTCCGGGAATTGTACGGCAGGCATCTCACGAAATTGCGGGCCCTGCTGGACGACCTTCAGGAGACGGCCTGAATATCCCCGATCGTGGCAGCCAAGGCCGCCCTGATCTCCGGCCAGGCCCGCGTACCAAAGAGCTTTTGATTGATCTCCAGTTCAATTCCGGCATACCTCTCATTTAAAGCGCAGGAGCGCAAATAGGTTGTGAATCCATCATCAGCGCCCCTGTACGGCTCGTTGAAACGGATGACCCTATCCGGCAGTCTTCGTTCCAGACCCGCCTGCAGCAAATTGCTGTATGCCCTTTCGGCGTCCCTTTCCGGATCGAACAATAAACCGATCTCCATTCCGCGTATCTTTCCGTCAAGAACCGGTGTAAACGTGTGCACGGACAGATGCAGCAGGGGTTCTGTTGAATTGGTAACCAGGCGCTCAATCGGTTCCCGGTAGGAAACATAGACGCTCCGGATCAGTTTCTGCTTTTCGTCAAAACTCAGCGGCGAGCTGAAAGGAGAAAACAATTCACGGTGATGAAGCGAACGATTGACTTCGATCAGCAGCCTCGAGGTGTGACATGCGTACGCGGGCAGGCTCAACTGATCCGAAACATAAACGGCAAGATCCCATGCTCCGGGGTCCCAGCCGCGATGGGAAGCGAGTATGGCCGCTGAATCATTCCCAAACAGGTAGCTGTACTCATCGGGTACATTATTACCGGCATGCTCGCACGTGACGATGATATTCATTGAAGGCTATTTGGTCAGCGGCTAAAACGGCACCTAAAGTTGCCTGCACGCTGTACGTATTGTCCCGCTCATAGCTCAGTCTCCGTCAAGGAACGGTTGGTTCTGAGCAAGGCACCGACTCAATTTACGGTACACGCGCACAATGCCCTCCTGGCTGTAGTCCTGGTCCAGCGCCCGGACTATGCGTTGAGCCAGGGTGCCGTTCCTTACGATAATATCCAAAGCGGGCTTCCAGCGGATCAGCCGGTCGCCTGTGGTGGCAAGGATCCTGTCTGCGATCGCCAGCCACAACTCGCCCGCAAGCAACCTTGAATCGGCGATACCGAAGACTTTCAGGTAATCGGAATGATCGATGACGGCGGCTGAACCTTCTTCCACGCAGACATCCAGGAGATTTGCCAGGGTTTCGGTCTTCCACTTCATCTGTGATTCATGATCGATGAATTTTCCGTTCACAAAAGCCTTTAGGGTTTCGATTACGAGGGCCATAATGGCGAGGTCGGCATGCGGGCATTCCTGTATGTCCATCAACCGGATCTCGAGAGAGCCCCGGTCAAACCGCGCGATCGCCCCCCTCGAATTAACCCAAATGGGATTCAGCACCCCTTCGGGATCATGGGGTTCAAGGTCCGCCTTGATCTTATCGTAAATGACCTGAAGGTAATTCCTCCTGGAAAAGACCGCCTCGGGAATTATCCTGCCCGCAATGGAAGGGATCATGTTCTGATTGGACTTGTAGTATTTCAGACGCGTATCAAAGGATCCGGTAAACTTTCCATTTAGTAACGGGGTGCTTGCGCACAGGGCCGGGAGGATCGGCAGGATCAGCCGCACTGCGGCGTGAAGCCTGGCGAACTCTTCATCGTCGTAGAAGGGAAGGTTAAGATGCGTACTCTGCAGATTTGACCAGCCGTGTCCACTGCAATCGAAGATCCGGTTGTACGCCTCGTACACTTCATTGTCTCCGTGCGGCCACAAACGGGTCTCATTCTTCGGATTCATGAAGGGATGGGCACCTGTGGGCATCAGCATGGCGTTCCATTGAGCCAGCATGGCATTGACACGGTTGACATTTTCAACGAAGGCATTATCGAGCATGGCAAAATCATGCTCCGGCCTTGTGGATTTCAGTTCGAGCACGTGTAACACCAGCTCGTTCGACCACGTAACACTGTCGTTGACGACATCATTGACGTAATTTCCTGTTTCGGCTTTGATGAGTTCATCAGCAATGGGCTTTATCCTCAGCGTATCGCAGTCAACGATCATATATTCGAGTTCTATGCCATAGGCCTGGAACAGGTGAATGCGGGGAGGCTGGAAAATCATTTACTGGTCTTGATCTTGTTTAAAAATACTTCCATTATTATCGAGTACAGCTTATCCTTTAACACCTTATCTTCAATGCCGGCATCAATATTGGGATTGTCATTGACTTCGATAACGTAAAACCTGCCGTCCTTCTCCTTCATGTCAACGCCATACAGGCCCTTGCCGATCAGGGATGTTGCCCGCAACGCTGTTTTGATTAGTCCCGCAGGCGCCTGGTCTACCGAAATACACTCCACCGATCCGTCGCGCGAACTTTCGTGGGCGCTCCAATTGACAATCTGCCAATGTTCTGATGCCATATAATATTTGCAGACATACAGCGCCTGCCCGTCGATTACACCCACCCGCCAGTCAAAGGGAGTGGGGAAAAATTCCTGGGCAATGAGAAGTCCTGACTTTTGAAACATCCCTGCCGCTACCTCCTTGAATTCCTTTTCACTGTCAATCTTAAAAACACCTTTGCTGAAGGCGCCATCCGGTTGCTTCAGGATAAACGGATAGCCTATCTTCTCCGGTAAGGTCTTATAATTTTCCCTGCTGATGACAAAGGATTTCGGCGTGAGGACCCGGTTGGTATTCAGCATTTCGAAAAGGTATACCTTATTGGTGCACTTCAGGATTGAATCCGGGTCGTCGATCACTGCTAACCCGAGCGATTTGGCCTTCTTGGCAAACTTGAAGGTATGGTGGTTGACATAGGTTGTTTCCCTTATGAATAAGGCATCGAATTGAATTAATGTATCAAAATCATCCCTGGTGATCAGTTCACAGTAGAACCCGGACTGGTCGGCAGCCTTTACAAATTTTTGAATTGCCTTTTCATCGGAAGGCGGATAGGGGTCGGCGGGGTCGACCAGGATGGCGAGATCGTATTTTTTCTTTTCCGGCTTCAGGTTTCTTCTCTTTCTCAACAGAAATTTCTCCAGCGCCGACCACAGCAGGTGCATGTCGCTTTCCGGTACCTCATCCAGGCTTATCGGCTTGATACCCTGCAGCACCCACTTCGTTCGCTTTGAGAAAGTGGCCCTCAGGGAAGGTGCCTGTATATACTGGAACAACTGGCTGGCCAGCCGGTTGAGATGTTCCCTCTGTGTAATGCCAAAATATATATTGAATTCCACCTTATCGGTTGGTTCGTTCTTAAAGGAACTTTGAATGAGGTTGTCGAAATCCTGCGAGTCTTCCCTGAGGATCGAAGGAAAGCGCAGGTCCTGAATGGTGGATACATCCGGAAGCACATGATGCTTTCTCGCCTCAGCCAGAAGAGAAACATAGTAACCCAGGCTCTGATACTGGTAAGACTTGCACAGGTTGAGCACCTTGAGTCCCTTGGTATACTGATAGACCTCTCCGGAAATGTATTTGACGGGCGTAATGATCTCTACATTCTCCAGGCTGCTACGCCACATCTCAGGACTCTCAGCAATGATTAACTTTTCCATTTACCACGCGTTATTTTTTTGCCGGTTCTATGATCAGCAGGTTGGCATCGTACGTAACGATGCCTAACATGATGCTGTTGACAAGCCGGGAGAAGGTTACACCGTAGACCCGCCCTTTTGAGATCGGGTTGGGCGTCATCGGATCGGCAAGATATACGCAGCCTTCCCTTTCATCGTACCCGCTGATCACAACAAAATGACCGGCAGGCTCTCCCTTGATGTCATCGTAAATATCAAACTGAGGAATCTCCCTGGGCGTACCATACAGGTACGTGGCACTCAGTCCTGCCAGTATCGGCGTTGAATTATTCAGATGACCTTTGATCAGCTGTTCATCGAGTTCACCATAACGCAGTTCTCCGCCTGCTTCAAGAAATTGTATATACGCTTTCGATGCCACCTGCAATTTGCGCCTTTTGTGTTTGAATGCCATCTGCTGATTCAGGTTCCTGATGACTTTCCTTTTTGAAAGTTCGGCCCAGGACGGATCAAAGACATTCAGGTTATACGAATAAATTGTTGCTTTGTATCCTCGTTTCAGTGCATTGTTGCCTAACATCACCGCAAGCGTACCGCCATTCTTCAATTGCTTGACTTCGCGAATCAACTGTTTCAGCGAGACATCGTCGTTATAGTAACGATACAGCGCCTGGAGACAAGTGGGTCCACAAGTGACATCATCGGGCTGCTCTTCGATATCAAATTCCAGGACAAGTTCCTTGCGCATAACTGGAGAATTTCAAAACAGCTTGGAAATGAAAAGGTCAAAAACCTCCACGAGGATCAACAGTATAATGATAGTCTCCAGCAGGCTGCTTTCCCGCTGATTGATTATTTCGGTGAATACCCTCAGGTTTCCCTCAATTATTTTCATCGTGTATTCCACACCGCTATCTCACCCTAAGATCCAAATGCTTGATCAGACCCTGGTGCAGGTTGTCAAGATATTCGTCTTCCCAGACCAGGTCCGGGGCATCAAAGATATAGATGTTTTCGGCAATGTTGTTCTGTGTATTCAGCGCCCGCCCTACAAATCGCATCATATTCTTTCGACCGATCACCAGCCTTCCCGTGCGTTCCAGTTGGTTGGTAAAACCCGTGATCTCGGCGAGCAAATTCTCTGTGGTGTTCATGTATTGATCCAGGGCGAGCGATTGAGCAAGGTTGAACATGGCAATCCGGATCACCTCATCATTTAGCCTGCCCAGAAT
>DATBVZ010000109.1:0-4201 GCA_036515095.1 Cyclobacteriaceae bacterium
TTGCTCAACTGGTTAAAGAGCGGCAACAAACCATATATGAGAAGAAGACTTACTGCCAAAGCAATCAATGCAAGCACGACCGACTCGACAATGAACTGTGCTATGAGTTGCGCACGTTGGGAGCCCATCACTTTTCGAATACCCACTTCCTTTGCGCGGCTGGCCGAACGCGCAGTGGCGAGATTCATGTAATTAATGCAGGCAATGACCAGCATGAAAGCAGCCACCGCGCCAAACACATAGATATAGGAGATGTCGCCGCCTTCTTCAGCCTCATCCTGTATTTTAGAGTGCAAATGAATATCCGTTATGCGCTGCAATTCATAACGGATGGTGATGCCGTATTCAGCAAAAATGGGATCCACCTTCTCCCTGATCACCTTCAGCAGGCTTGTGTCCATCTTTGCGAGCTCATAGCTTTCCGGCAACTGAATGTAAGTGAACACTCCAAAGTTACCCCAACTTCCTTGGTAGCCGGGCATCGTGTTGCGCGAAATGAGCGCATCAAAAATAAAATGGGAGTTCAGCGGAACATCTTCAATAACACCGGTGACATTGTACACATCGCCTTGCTGATTCCGGAAAGACGAGCCTACCGCATCTGTCTTACCGAAGTATTTGCCGGCGGTCTTTTCGGTAAGCACGATCGAGTTTGGGTTGTCAAGAGCGGTGTTTACGTCGCCATAAAGGAATTTGTAATCGAACATGCCAAATACGGTGGAATCGGCCAGGTAGAACCGCTCCTCATAAAATTCCTTTTCACCATTCTTATACAGCGTTCTGCCCAGGTCGAAAAAGCGGACTGCCTTTTTTACCTCGGGGTAGTTGTCCCGCAGTTCCTCGGCCAGGGGTATCTGGGCCACTGCCCAGGTAAAGGCGTTGTCCGGTTCCCTGATATTGGAAACGACGCGATAGATATTGGCGGCATCCTCATGGTAGCGGTCATAGCTCAGCTCATCCAGGATGTACATCAGTAAAAAGACTGAGCACGTGATACCGATGGATAGTCCCAGGATATTGATCGCGCTGTAGATCTTATCCTTTCGAAGGTTTCTCAGGGCAAGGGTGATCAGACTCTTTAGCATGGGGATCCGGAATTGATAGACTTATGATTGTCAAAATACCAAAAAAGTTTTAGATGGTTACGCAAATTGTTTAATGGCAAACAAATTTCCGGAAATGAACACCAGCTGATGTCTTACTAATAGCTTAGCATTACTTCTCTCACCTACTCAGATTTGAGACTATTTACCGGATTCATTAAGGCCGCGTTGACTGCCTTGAAACAAATGGCTGCCAGGGCGACCGATGCGGTAATCGCACCTGCGAGCGTGAACATCCACCAGGCCATATCGATCCTATAAGCAAAATCCCGGAGCCACTGGTTGCCAAGGTAGTAGGCGACAGGAAAGGCAACAAAGGCCGCTATCAGAAATAGCTTCATAAAGCCTTTGGAAAGCAATACGAGAATATTGATGACACTGGCTCCAAGCACTTTTCTTATACCTATTTCCTTAATGCGTTGCGCTACATTCTGGTTTATCAACCCAAATAAACCCATCCCAGCTATGAATATGGCGATACCGGTAAACAAGTTCATTATCCAGCCAAAGCGTTGTTCAGATTCATACAATTCGCTATAGGACTCATCTAAATACAGGTACGTGAATGGCATATCGGGCATCATATCCTTCATGATCCGTTGAACGTAGGTAAGCGTTTCCCTTTTTTCCCCGGGGCTTATTTTCAGGATTATATTTCCTTCGAAGTAAGAATTTCGGGGATTGATAAAATTCATGTACATCGGCTCAATGCTATAATTGAATGGTTGAAAGTGGAAATTTTTGACCACGCCAACGACAATGCCATCCTCGAATGATTTACCAACCACGGAACTCCATCCCAGGGCTTCCACCGCGGCTTCATTGAGAATGTAAGCCCCAGACGAGTCCGACGGGAATCCCGGAGAAAAATTTCTTCCTTCAGCCATTTCGATTTGAAACACATCTATGTAGTTGTAGTCGACTCTTGTGCGATACATCCTCAGTTCCCTGCCCTCCGTATTCCCTTCCCACCTATCGACAAGACCTTGACTTTCTGAATTAAGGGGCAGGTCGGATGAAAGGCTGACATTCAGGATCCTGGGGTTCTTTAAGAGTTCTGAGGAAAGGGTTGAAATTTTATCAAAAACATTCTGCTGCTGATAGGGTATGTAAACAATCTCATTTCGTTCAAAGCCCAGCTTTTTATTTTGAATGAAACCGAGCTGGTTCGAAATGACGATACTGCCAAATGTCAGTACAATGGCTGCCGTAAACTGGATAAGAACAAGGGTACTTTTAAGCACCTGACCAAGGTTTCCGGCTCTGTACCAGCCTCCTTTCAAGGAGTCGATCGGTGAAACAATCGAAGAATATATTGCAGGATACAGGCCGGATAATCCGGCAAGGGCAATGGCACTAACAACCAGACCGGCAAATACAAACCGGCCAATTTCGAGATCGTATGGAATAGTCAGGCCAAGTAGATTGTTAAATTGTGGCAATAACGCGTATGAGAAAGCCAATGCGGTGGCAAAACTAAGTATTGTTATCAGGAAGGACTCAGACAAAAATTGAATTATCACTTGCTTTCTTCCGGCTCCCAGCACTTTTCTGACACCTACTTCCTTCGATCTCCTGTTAAAATGGACAATGGCCAGGTTCACGTAGTTTATAAGCGCTAACAACAGAATGATGTAAGCAATGGATGCCGCGAGGTAGATGTACTTAATATCCCGGGTCGGCTTTGACTCGAAGTTTATGTGCGAGTGCAGGTGGATATCCAACAGGGGCTGAAGGAAATACCGCGCCTTAAAAGGAAGGCCGCTGTATGCCTTCTCCACATGGCTGTCGAATACCGTTAATCTACGCTCAAGGTCCTTGTAATCATACTTTTCCGGCAAAACTAAGTAGACACGATAATTATTGCTGGCCCATTGGTCGCGGTCATCTTCAAACCAGGGAACATTCTCCAACGAAGTAATGTAATCAAAAGTGATATGCTGATTTTGAGGCACGTTCGCAGCCACGCCCCTTACAGTCAATAGTCTTTCATTTTCAAATTGAATGGTTTTCCCGATCGGCGACGCAACACCAAAGTATTTTTTGGCCAATGATTCTGTAAGAATTATGCTGTTGGGGTCTGAAAGGGATTCCTTGCCTGTTCCTTCAATAATTGGAAACGAGAAAACGTCGAAGAAATATTCATCCGCATACAGTCCCTTCTCATAGAAGCCTGCTCCATTGTGTATAAACCTGGCCTTGTGTTCCGACACAGTGGTAGCCGCTTCCACTTCAGGAAAGGTTTCTCTTAGCGCAGGCGCGAGAGGCATCGGAGCATTTGCGAACCGGTCCGATCCCCTGTGTTCATTGTCTTTTTGGATCTGAGCGACTCTGAAAATGCGGTCGGCCTTCTTGTGCTGCTTATCATAACTCAATTCATACTGAATAAATAATGCGATAAGCATAAAGCAAGTCATACCGACAACCATGCCCGATACACTTATCATCGTAGAACCTTTACTTTTCACAAGGTTCCTCCACCCGATCTTGAAATAACTTCCGTACACGGCGTAAGCGTTTGGATTTATACTTCCTTCTGCAGGCCTGATAATCCCCGGCCTGAACAGCAACAACACATCGATAATAAATTTGATATCCGCCCTTCGCTTCCCCTGCTCCCTTGCCCGTTCGCGGTACAGCTCCATTAGATCGCCCTCGATGTGGTTCATCAGCTTCGGATGGCAATACCACCGGAAGAAGCGGAGGAAGAGTTTTGGTGGTTGCTTGTGCCCGTTTGAAGAGTGTTCCATTTTTATAGTACTTTTACTGCTATTAACCCTTCTGCTATGGAACAGGATGAACTAATCAGGCGCGTTACCGTAAATCCCGGCATTTTCGGGGGCAAACCAATTATCCGTGGTAAGCGACTCGCTGTCGAACATGTTCTTGGGATGCTGGCGGCCGGAGCCAGTCCCGAGACAATATTGAAAGGATACGATTGGATGGAAGTGGACGACATACGAGCCTGCCTGCTGTACGCACATAAGCTTGTCAGCCATGAACGTATTGAACTTTTGCCCAAATAATGACCAAAGCAAAAGTCCTTCTTGATACTTGTATCTGGGCCGGGGCGAAACAGGAGCTTATTAATGCTGGCC
>DATBVZ010000110.1:0-9738 GCA_036515095.1 Cyclobacteriaceae bacterium
GCCGTGAAGATCCTGGTTGGAAACGGCACCGGAATAGTCGGCTTGCGGGATCTGATCGGTAAACGCAACGAACTCCCTGAGCACCTCACTGGTTTCTGCTGAAAAGGAAGCTTCTCCGTTTGCAAAAGAAAAATGCTGAATCGTTGGAAGGTAGGGATCGGTGATATCCCAAATGGTTGGAGCCGACTGGATCCCCCCTAGTACAAAGGTGGACTGGGTGTTGTTCAGACTCGCAGCGGATCTGAAAATGGTCTGGTCACCATACAGCGACAGCGTTCGCTTAAAGGAAAGCAATACGAAATTGAGATACCCGATGGATCTGCCGGTTCCGGCTTTGTTGTATTGGTACCGCATTTCAAGTGCCTGGCTGTTTCCTGCCAGTACCGCACTGGAATTGATACTAAAAGTGTCACGCCTGACAGCTCCTTTAACCGCATACTGTTCGGGCGACACCGGCAGCAGGTATTGTTCAGCCACGGGTGCTTCATTCAGGTAGATGCTGAAGGAGGATCCGGTGCCGGACTGTGCCATAACATCGCTGACTACTTTAATGACGGTATTCTCTTTGACTCCCTCGGCATCCCATGGTAACCTCAGTGAAGTCGTGATGTCAAACTTTTCGCCGAACCAGGCACGCCCGGATTGAAGCTCGTTGTGCTCGTCCACTTCGTGGTACAGGTAGTCGTCAAATTCCTGGATGAGGGGATGGTTTCCGGAAGGAAGCGATTGCTGTTCGGGAATCCGTTTTCCGTCATCAGGACCAATGGTAAAAAAGAAAAAATTCTTTGTTGAATAAAGGTTGTGTTCGTAGAAAAAGATATCGTGACTTGCATCGTATTCCGTCCTGTCCGGCCCTTCGCCATAAAAGACGATGTAATCTTCCTTATTAAAGACACCATCCTCCTCACCGTTTACAAAAATAGCAAGCTCAGTGAGGTCGGCCGGCCGGTCAGCGTTGTTTGGTTGCGGAAGCATCCCGCCTTCATTGCCAAACAATCGGATCTTCCGGGGATCAATTCCGGCGGGGTTAATTCCTGATGTTGCCAGAAGATCGTAACTTATTTTGTAGACGCCGCGTTTTTCGATCGCGAACCTGTGCCACTCGCCTGAACGGAGAACGGAGGACTGGCCAAATGCATTTCCCGCCAACGTGATCGCAAGCAACAGGGCAGGCAGGTATTTATGTATGGCCGAGAATGACAAAGCTAATGAACTCTTGGAACCGAAGCCACCACCTTACTCAACGACAAAAGGATATAAAAAATTATGATGAGCGGTATTGCGGCAAATTTAAAGATAACAAGGAGTAATACCGAAACAATCAGGAAGGTAAACTGCATTTTGTTGTTCCTCCAGCTAAAATCCTTGAATTTCAAGGCAAATAGGTCAATACGCGACACCAGGAGCAATGAGAATGCCACGGAAATGCCAGCCAGTAAATAGGGCTGAAAAAGGAATTCCTGTACGGCGCCGGGCAGGAAGGGGAGACCCGTGAGGAACAAGGCGTTGGCCGGGGTGGGAAGCCCTTTAAAGGAGTCTGTCTGCGTATCATCGACGTTGAATTTCGCCAGCCTGAGTGCGGAAAATACGACGACGACAAGTCCAGCCCAGGGGAGGTACCCGGCAGGCGCCTCGTCTTTGAGGAGGGTGTAGATAAGAACGGAGGGCAACAATCCGAAGCTAACGACGTCAGCGAGCGAGTCGAGTTCCTTTCCGATCGGCAAGGTGACACCCAAGCTTCGCGCAGCGAACCCATCCAGAAAATCAAAGACGAGGGCAAGCCATACAAAGTAGGCCGCAGGAAATGACGGACTTCCATCAAGTACGCTGACAACGCCAACCGAACCGCACAGAAGATTGCAGCAAGTCAGGGTATTAGGCAGGTGTCGAAGCATGGATGATCATTTTACGGTGAGGCCGCAGTAGGGATTGGTTTTTTTCTCATACCCGATGGACGTTTCGGGTCCATGGCCCGGCAATACCGTTACTGAATCCGGCAACGTGAAGAATCGCTTGCTTATGCTTTCCAATAGTTTTTCTGAGTTGCCGCCCGGCAGATCCGTTCGTCCTATGCTGTTGTAAAACAATACATCACCGCCCAGCAACTTACGGCTTTCTTCGTGATAAAAGGCTACGTGTCCGGGGGAATGCCCCGGTGTAAAAAGTACATTCAGTTTCTGATTGCCGAATTCGACAATTTGATTGTCAGTCAGAAATGCATCCGGCGATGAGTCCTCATAATGGAAGAAGCCGTAGTTGGATGCATAGCTTGCCACGGCCCTCAGGTAAGGCTCTTCGAGCCGATGCACGTACAGCGGAACCCGGAACCGGTTCTTAACAAAAGCATTTCCCAATACATGGTCAATATGACAATGCGTATTGAGAAGGATGACAACGTTCAGGTTGTTTGAGGCGATGTGACCGGCAAGTGTTTCTGTCTCTTCCCGTTCATAGCAGCCGGGGTCAACAATTGCGCATGCACCGGTCTCGTCATACAGCAGATAGGTATTTTCCTGGAAGGGATTGAATACAAGCGACGCGACCTTCAGCATACGGGTGTTTGATTCAAAAATACATTGAATTTTACGATGGACTGCTTATTTATATCCAATTTTGAACCTCATTATGGCCGCGGTGAAAAAGATTGACTTTCTGATTGTGGGTCAGGGATTGGCGGGTTCATCGCTTGCTGCGCAATTGTTGCTGCGCAAGAAGAAAATTCTTGTTGTCAACAACAGGGCACATAATACCTCCTCAGAGGTTGCAGCGGGTATCTACAATCCGGTGACCGGTAAGATGCTGGCAAAGACCTGGATGGCAAATGAAATATTTCCATTTCTGGAAACGTTTTACAGCCGCCTGGAAGAGATTACGGGAAGCCGGTTTTATTATCCGCTTCCTATTTATCGTCCCTTTGCCGATATAACAGAACAGAATGAATGGATGGGCCGCAGCGAAGACAGTCGCCTTGCGGCTTATGTGAAAAAGGTATGGACGGCACCGGCATACCCGGGAACAATAATCGATCCGCTGGGAGGACTGCTGATGGATCATTGCGGATATGTGAATACGAAGGCCTACGTAGCTGCCGTCAGGGAGTGGCTGGCGAACGTGGGTTCTTATGAAGAGGGGAATTTTGTATACGGGAACCTGAACGTCGGACTTCGGAGCGTCCGGTATGGCAACTACGAGGCTGCGGCGGCTGTATTTTGCGAAGGTTGCCGGGTTTTCGAGAATCCGTGGTTTAATTGGGTTCCGGTAAAGCCACTAAAGGGAGAATTACTGACGATTCAAGGGAAATTTTTACATGAGGTGATCGTTAATAGGGGGGTGTACATGGTGCCTGTTGGCGGAAATGGATCGTGGTATGTCGGCGCTACCTATGAGCGCGAGTTTGACGAACCGGGCATAACGGAAGTCGGACGGATTGAACTGGAGAAGAAATTGCGCGCGTTGACAGGGAACCCATTTGTTGTGACCGGGCAGGCGGCGGGTATCAGGCCATCCACACCCGACAGGCGGCCTATGCTGGGTGCCCATCCCGAGCATCCTAACCTGATATTATTCAATGGTCTGGGAACGAAAGGAGTGAGCTTGTCTCCTTATTTTGCAGCCGAATTGGTTCACTGGCTCGAAAAAGAAAAGCATCTTTCCCGGGAGGTGGACATTAGTCGGTATAAATCATTATATTGGAATTCTCGCTGAAAAATATGAGGCATAGAAGCGGAATAGTAGGAGCAATTGTACTTTCATTCGGAGTTGGAATCACCGGACTGGCACAGAGGGCCGGTGAGTCATTTGGGAAGAACAGGATCCAGTACCGCCAGTTTGACTGGCAATATTTAAGCGGAGAAAACTTCGACATTTATTATTACGATGCCCGGCGTGAAGTTGCCGGTGAGGCACTGGAATTCCTGGAAGGTGAATTTGACCGCATCACCGATATTATCGGATACCCTCCTTACTTTAAGACAAAGGTATTCGTCTACAATTCGCTCTCGGACCTGCGCCAAAGCAACGTCGGGCTTAACCGGATGACATTCACCGTTGGCGGAGAGACTGAGTTTATCAAGCCTTATGTAGAAGTTGCCCACCTGGGAAATATCCAGGAATTCAAAGAAGAACTGCTGTATCGAATCGCTGACCTTATGGTCAATGAGATGATGTTCGGGGGCAACCTGAAAGACATCTTCCAGAGTTCACTCCTGTTGAATCTGCCGGATTGGTTCGTTGATGGCGCTGCCTATTATGTGGCAAAAGGCTGGACATCGGAGATGGACGACTTTATCCGTCAGTTTCTCCAGACAAGAAAGTCAAGAAAGCTGGGCAGGCTATCCGGGACCGAAGCGGCCCTCGCCGGACAATCAATGTGGAATTTTATTGCGGAAAAATACGGCCGGAGTTTTATCGCGAACATCCTCAATTATACCCGACTGACGCGCAACGAAGAAAAGAGTTTTAACCTCACGCTGGGAATCAGCTACAGGCAGTTGATGACGGATTGGGAGAACTTCTACAGCGGTATGGGCGCCTCGATTGACAAGTCCTACGTTCCGATTGACGGTTCAACACTCCTCACTGCGAACCACAACAAGACAACCCGCTTCACTACCGTAAAGATCAGTCAGGACGGTCGGTACATCGCTTATGCTGAAAATGACCGGGGACGATTTATCGTGAAGGTAAGGGAAATCGGAACGGAGCGCGAGAACATCATTCTTTCCGGAGGGTCCAAGGTCATCAATCAGCGTGTGGATTACCAGCAGCCCCTGATCAGTTGGGCGGATGATCACACCCTTGGGGTAATAGGGCTGAAGCGTGGCCAATATGTGTTCTGGCTTTATGACCTCAGCACGAAAACAAAGTTGCCACGGGAAATGGATCGCTTCAGCAACGTGCGCAGTTTTGATTTTTCCGGGAATGGCCGTCTGGTGGTGCTTAGCGCCGATTTCGAAGGCCAGAATGATCTGTTTCTTGTCAGTTCGAGAAGGGATCGCGTAAGGCGGCTCACCAACGACATTTACGATGATCTTGATCCCAGCTTTGTGCCCGGGTCAAACGCGATCGTGTTCAGCTCGAACCGTACGTCAGATACGTTGGCAACCGGGAAGAAAGTCCCCATCACCGACCTCACCGACAATTACAATCTCTTCGTTTATGACCTGGACACCACGACTACCCTGCTTACCCGGATAACCAATACCGTCAGCAAGGATTTTTCGCCCCTGGCAATGGATGACAAAAACGTCATCTATCTCAGCGACCAGAGGGGCATAGTCAACCTGTTCAGGTACAATATTGAAACGTCCATTTATTCGCAGCTTACAAACTTTTCCAGCAGCATCAAGGACTTTGACCTCAATTTCCCATCGCGCAGGCTCGGCATTATAGCCATGAACGATATGAAGGAGGACATTTTTGTCAGCTCGAATTTTGATATTAACCGTCAGGTCTTTACGCCTGCGACGCGCAGGAAAGAACTCCAGCAAGCGCGAATCATTCAGGACCGGAGAAGGCAGACAGAAGAAAGCAGGAGCATGAGTATTAAGGATCTGCTGAATGAACGCCTTAAGGATGCACAGCCAGATAGCCAGGCGGTTAGCCCGGATTCACTTGGTTCGGTTCCGGAGCAGTTGCAGCCTCAAACCGAGCCTGATTCGGTGGAACTCCCGATTGAGGAACCTGCCGATTCGACACGGGCTGCTGACGTAGTTGTTCCCGAATCCGATTCTACAGGCCACCCGGGGGATACCCTGGTGGTGGTAGGGCATACACCTGCACCAGCAGATTCCGTTGCGGCGACAGCAGCGAAAGAGGATGGGGTGGTAAATACGGACGATTATGAGTTTGAAGACGAACCCGTTCGCCAGACCCAGCCCGGCCAATCGTTCCTTACCAGGTATATGAAGGCGCGTGAAAAGAGCCGCATTACCGGACCATTTCCTTATGAGTCCAAGTTCAGTGCAGACAACCTGGTCACTTCTATTGTCATTGATCCCTTGCGTGGGCTGGGTATACTCATTGAGACCCAGATGAACGATATGATGGAGAATTACAGGTTCTACGGGGGGATAATGACCACAATTGATCTTCGTAACAGCGACGCCTATGCCGAATTCCAATATCTCCCGGCTTACATCGACTTCAGCGCACGCGTGGACAGGAGAGCGATACTCAGGAGGCCGCCCACCAGTGAAGGAGTCATCTATAACTACAGCCTGCACAGACTTGAATTTGGCGCTTCGCTTCCCATAAGCGATCGTGCCAGGGTGTCCGTGAAACCGTTATTCGAGGTGGCCCGATCCGTTAACCTGGGGCAGGAGAATCTTCAGCAATCAAATTTGCGCGAGAAGCCCATCAATAATTTTTACGGGGGGCTCCGGACCGAAATCGTTTATGACAACTCCATTTCCAGCGGGATGAATATCATTGAGGGAACGAGAGGAAAAGTCTCTTTCATACATCACCAGGGGCTGAGCAATGAAGATCTTAGCTTCAGCCAGGCTTACATAGACGTGAGGCACTATCAGAAGATCTATAAGGAAATTGTATTTGCCGTAAGGGGATTTGCCGGAACGTTCTTCGGCAGGTCGCCGAAGATGTACTTGTTAGGAGGAATGGATAATTGGTTCTTCAATGAAAGCAGAGAGGACGGTACGACGAGTGAAGGAGAATCAAACCCGCTGGGTGTATACCGGGAAAACCAGGACATTCTTTTTGTCGAGTACGCAACGGGATTGCGCGGCTTTGATTACGCTACACTATTCGGTCATAGTGCACTTATGTTCAATGCCGAACTCAGAATACCGCTGGCCAGGGCGCTTGCGGGAGGCCCTATTTCCTCCAACTTTTTCAGAAATATGCAGCTGACAGCCTTCTACGATATGGGCACCAGCTGGTCTGGAAAACCGCCGTTCGATTCACAGAACAGTGTGAGCTACAAAGTGATAAACGTACCCCCGTTTCAAGCCCAACTAAAGAACTTCCTTAATCCCTGGCTATACAGCTACGGCGTTGGGTTCCGGTCGGTGATGCTGGGTTATTACCTGAAGTTCGACCTTGCATGGCCTGTTGAGAACTTTGAAGTGGGCGAACCCAGGTTGTTTGCGACCATAGGTTTTGATTTCTGAACCATATTAGTATGCTGACTTGCTCCCCGCTTTAGCTAAAGCCGTAGCCGGAGTGTGTGACTGTTTTTTAGCATCCAATTCTCTATCTTGCGTTCCGGCGGCTTATGACAAAAATTGCAGTGTATGATTAAATCAATGACCGGTTTCGGTCAATCCGTCGAGGACAATGGCCAGGCCCAGTTAAGTGTTGAGATAAAGAGCCTCAACTCCAAATTCCTTGATTTGAACCTTCGGCTACCAAAGAGTTTCTCAGACAAAGAGCTTGAATTGCGAAATATGGTAAGCGAGAAATTGGAACGAGGTAAGGTTTCCGTGGTTGTCGAGTACGTGCGAAGCGGCGATGATGAGATAAAGCAATCCTACAATGCAGTCCTTTTCAAGGCATATTTTGCGGAACTCAGTAGACTCGCAAAGCAGGTTGACGTAACCGCCGACGCCGGCATTTTTGAACTTGCGCTCGGATCGCCTGAAGTCATACAATCCCGGCTTCGCGACGAAGCATCGGAGGAGGAATGGCAGTGGGTGAAGAAGGCGGTAGTTGAAGCGATCAGCAAATGCAACGCTTTCCGCGAGCAGGAGGGAAAAGTACTACAGTCCGCACTAATCGAATGCTGCCGGAAAATACATGCCGGCCTGGTGGCTGTTGATGCACTTGATCCTGTACGGGTGACTAAGATCCGGGACCGAATAAGAGGGAATGTTGCTACCTTCCTCGGAGAAGACGGTTACGATACGAACAGACTGGAACAGGAGATTATTTATTATATCGAAAAGCTTGATATAAACGAAGAAAAAGTCAGGCTCAAATCGCACCTCGATTATTTTGAAGATACCCTGATGGAACCGCAGGCGAATGGTAAGAAACTGTCTTTTATTTCACAGGAGATCGGGCGGGAGATCAACACCATCGGATCAAAGGCCAACGACGCGGGTATCCAGAAGCACGTGGTCGGTATGAAGGAAGAGTTGGAGAAAATTAAGGAGCAGTTAAATAACGTACTGTAAGCGTGATCGTGGTTGCAACCTTTGTCGCTCTCCCGCAATGGTTACATTAGTTTCGCCAGTGTATTGATATAACGTTCGGGGACTTCACCCTTGACCGCGGTCTGATAGTCGCTGTAACTGCAGGGCACAATGCTGTTTCTGGAGTATCGTTGAATACCATTTGGATACGGCACTTCCATCCACCATTTCTCACTCAGTTTGCTCTTGTAAAAAGCCAGCGCCTCCGTCTCGCCGGGCATAGACACGACGTATTTGAGGAAGTCCATGCTACGGAAGTTGGCTTCGTTCTTGCGGTGGTTGTATCCTTCGATGAAGTACCAGATCATGGTTGCAATGACCGAAGCGGTTTTCCGCTGCGCATCGTCAAAGTCAGGATCGTATTCATAGAATCCAATAGAACTCAGCTTTTCATTAAGTCCTGCATACCAGCATACCTGGCACGCCTCCTCGCCCGTCAGCCCGAATGGCTGAGCCGATCGGTTGCCGGGGGCATCCGACGACCGGATGGCGGTAATATCAAATGAGACCAGGTCTGCATTGCGTACCGTCGGCTCAACCTCCCCGAGATTGGAGCGCATCTGTCCCAACCGAAAGGCTTCAAAATAGAGTTTTTCCAGTATGGCCACCGAGGCGGGGTCGATCAGGTAACTTTGGTAGGCCAGGTGTGTATAGCTGAAGAGGTAGTTTGGCTCGTGCAACAGAATTTTCTGAATATGCTTTCTGTTTGCGGGGGCATCGCTGCTGTCTTCGAGATCCAGAAACGCATCGATGTTGAGAAAACTTACCAGCTTCTCCATACTTTCGTATGCCGTATATTGACCGTAGTCCAGATCCTGGCTCCCACCGATAATAAGCGGCAGAACATTATTTTCAAGCAATATCCTGCAGACTTCGCTTACCCGAACATAGGATTCATCTTTATCAAGGCCCGGGTTTAGATTTCCCAGGTCTACAATCCTAGCTCCACCCTTACCCTTCTTAAGTCGGTATAATTTTTTTCTGATCTCATCAGGACCACTGGACAAGCCCGCGTCAGAAGTTGAACCCCTGTGGTCACCGATCCCAAACATGGCAATCCGGGCATCCCGATAGTCGGGCATCTTATCGCCAAAGGCAGCAATCGTCTTGTAAAAGGATGACGAAGACGGTATGCCCTCATACAGTGACTCGTTGACAGGAGAGAAGAAAATAGTAAGATCCATGGTTGCGCTATCAGCCTCGAATATAAAAGATTCACAGAACTTAGGAATGAAGAGGCCGTAGAAGATTCAACAGAGGCGTTATCCAACCACGGCCGTCATGGCAACGGCAACTCGTCCCTCAAAATTGACTGCCCGACCAGCGAAATGATGCGAACGGGGTAAAAATCAGGCAAAAACAAATAAAAACCTTAATATTTGTCTGATTGTGAGTCAATTACTTACCCAGACCAAACTTACACTTAAGTATGACCTTGACCTTAAGATCATACTCTTCGCTGTGCTGTATTATATCGCGGCGCGGCTTGGCTACTTCCTGTCCTTTCAGGATTCCACTGCGTTGCCTGCATGGCCACCCTCCGGTATCGCTTTTGCCCTGATCATATTACTGGGTCGTGCCACCT